>JAEWZA010000037.1 GCA_023395575.1 Bacillota bacterium | reverse complement strand
TTTTAGCATTTTTAGCTATTCCTGTAATAGCAGGTGGGTTGGTATGGATAACCAAAAATAAAACTGTAATACATTTAACTAATTTAATAGGAGCATTGTTAATTTTAGTCTCCTCGATATTAGCACTAATGGATATTAATAAATCTAAAGCAGTTGCTAGTACCGGAATATTTAAGGATTTATTTTATATTGATTCATTAAGTGGTTATATATTATTAATTACAACTTTGGCCTTTTTTTTAGTTTCATTATTTTCCATAAGTTATTTTGGAGAAGAGCTAAAAAGAAATGTAATTACATTAAAAAAGCTAAAGCTATATTATAGTCTCTCTAATGCATTTGTTTTGGCAATGATTCTAGCTTTAATAACACAAAATATGGGTGTAATGTGGATCGCAATTGAGGCAACCACACTTGCATCAGCTTTCTTAGTAGGTTTCTATAACAATAAAAGATCCATAGAAGCTGCGTGGAAATACTTGATAATTTGTTCAGTAGGTATTGCTTTTGCAATGTTAGGAATTATTTTACTTTATTATTCATCAACAATAACGCAGGTAGGAAGTAAGATTTCTGGACTAAACTGGAATTTTTTACTACAGAATGCTTCTTCACTTGACCCAAGTATTTTAAAAATAGCATTTATATTTATATTAATTGGTTTTGGAACAAAGGTTGGCTTTTCTCCTATGCATACATGGCTACCAGATGCTCATAGCCAAGCACCTTCACCTGTAAGTGCA
Source organism: Bacillota bacterium (assembly GCA_023395575.1). Taxonomy (GTDB): domain Bacteria; phylum Bacillota; class Clostridia; order Acetivibrionales; family DSM-1351; genus Ruminiclostridium. The sequence continues at coordinate 12,971 of JAEWZA010000037.1, read as the reverse complement.
CTACTGTCAGGAGTGCTTTTAAATACTGCGATGTATGGCATTATTAGAGTTTTATCAATTGTAAATAAAAGCTTGGGAAACAGTGATTTTACAGGAAATCTGCTTTTGTTACTAGGAATATTATCTATTGCGACAGCGGCAATGTTTGTTTTAGTACAGCAAGATTATAAAAGAATCTTAGCATACTCTAGTATTGAGCATATGGGAATTATCGCATTAGGCTTAGGTATATGTACGCCAGTCAGTATTTTCGCAGCTTTATATCATACCTTCAATCATGCTATGACAAAGTCAATGCTTTTCTTGGCTACTGGTAATGTTTATTTGAAGTATCATACAAAAAAAATAGCTGGCATACGTGGATTGATAAAAACAATGCCTATAACAGGTATAGTGTTTGTTCTTGGCGTTTTTGCAATAACGGGTATGCCACCATTTGGTATTTTTATGAGCGAATTTAGTACAGTCGTTGGAGCTATACAGTCAAAACACTACATAATTGCTATGCTGCTTTTACTATTCTTAGCAGTTGTATTTGCAGGATTTGTTAAACAGATTAGTAAAATGTTTTATGGCAATAATCCCAATTCCGAAATTAAAAAAGGCGAACTGGATTATATTGGTTCAACAGTTCTTATTATATTGTTATGCATAGTAATATTTGTGGGAATTTATATACCAGCTCCATTGAAGTCATTAATGGATGCTTGTACTGAGATAATTTTAGGAGGGATGTAAGTGGTTTCCGAAGCTATTTTTGATGCAATAAGCAGATTATTATCATCACATGCAATTGAAAGTAAATTGCTTAATGAAAATGAGATATATTCAGAGGTTACACAAGCATCTATTAAAGATGATTGCATTAGTATTTATAATAACATTGACTGTGTACTTGTTGATTTATTTGGAAATGACACTTCTCAAATTAATAATTGCATAACTGTTTATTATACCTTTGCAGTTAGGTCATCTAAAACACTAATAACCTTATACGTTAAGCTTGACAAAAACAGCTCATTGCAGGTAGACTCAATTGCAAAGGATATTCCTGCTGCAAGCTTGTATGAAAGAGAGATACAAGACATGTTCGGAGTTTCATTTGTAAACTCAATAGATAGCAGAGAATTAGTACATCACGGAAATTTTCCACTGAATGTGCATCCGCTAAATAAAGATTTTAAAGCAAATACCAGATTGAGTTTTGAAAAACGGGAGCAAAACTATACCAGTATTTCAGGTACAGGGCTTTTTGAAGTTGCTGTAGGTCCTGTTCATGCAGGAATAATTGAACCCGGACATTTTCGGTTTAGTGTTGCTGGAGAACCAATAATTAATATTGAGGCAAAGCTATACTATACTCACCGTGGACTAGAAAAGTTATCAGAGAATGAAAATTATATGAAAGTGCTTTTGTTTTCTGAAAGAATATCGGGAGATGAAACTTTTACAAATTCTTTAGCCTACTGTCAGGCAATTGAAAAAATTAATGGAATAACTTATCTTCCTGAGAGAGCCATTTTCTCTAGAACAATATTCGCAGAATTTGAACGTATTTGCAGTCATATTGGTGATATTTCTGGTTTATGTGTTGATACAGGCTATATTTTTGCAAATGGACAGTTTGCTATGATGAGACGTTGGATACAAGTTTTATGCGAACAACTTACTGGTAGTAGATTTTTAAGAAATACAAATAAACCTGGAGGTTTAAGGAAAGATTTTATAAGAAATAATGAAAAATTAATTTTAGATTGCTTGAATAACTTAGAAAAAGAGTTTATGGATACAGTAACTATTATTAAAAATAATAGTATGTTTATTGATAGAGTTGAACACACTGGAATTTTAACCAATAACATTGCATCTGATTTAAATGCTGTTGGTCCAGGTGGCAGAGCTAGCGGTATTAATACTGATGTTAGAAAAGAATTTCCGTATGCCGCTTATTCAAAGCTTAAATTTAATTTACCTCAACATAACAACTGTGATATTAATTGCAGGATGAATGTTAAAATAGAGGAAATTATTGAGTCTATAAGCATAATTAGACAAGCTCTTGAAAAAATGCCTGAGGAAGGTTCTTTTTCTATTGACATAGGAAATCTTAAGCCTTTTTCTTATGCCTTTGGTATGACTGAGTCCCCAAGAGGAGAAAATATTCATTTTGTTATGACAGGTGATAATAATACTATTTTCAGATATAAGGTAAGGACACCGTCATTTTGTAATTGGCCTGTTCTTTGCCATGCAGTTAACACTAATACATTAACTGATTTTCCACTAATAAATAAGAGTTTCAATCTTTCATATGCTGGAAATGATTTGTAATTTAGTGAAATTATATATTTGAGTTATACCAACTTATATGCAAAAAGTCGGAATGGCGATAGCTTGCCTTTCTTTGGAGGTATATGTTATATGCATAATATGATAAGAAAATTTTTTCAACATGGTACTGTTACTGTTGAGTACCCTAAAAAGCAAATAAAGAGTTCATACATTACTGGAGTACCAGAGTTTGATTATACTAAATGCAAAAGGTGCTTGAAATGCATTAATTCGTGCCCAACAGGAGCTATTGTTTTTGTTGATAATGACAAGCAAAAAGAAAAGTCACCTGCAGTAAATATTGACGAATGTATTTTCTGCAGGTTTTGTGAAGAAGCGTGTCCAAATAGAGCAGTATTACTTTCAAACAAATTTGAGCTGGCACAGAAAAGCAGAGCAACCTTAAGAGCAACACCTTTATTAGTACAAGATGATGATGTTAATGGTTTAGATTATGAGCTATTAGGTAGACAATTAAAGGAGAAAGTAAACAAATTTTATGGGAAGAGTCTTAATATCAGAGAAGTAGATGCTGGCTCTTGTAATGGCTGCGATTATGAACTAAATGCTTTGGGATCTCCGTACAATGATTTGGAGCGTTTAGGGATTCAATTTGTTGCTTCACCTAGGCATGCAGATATGTTAATGGTAACGGGGTGTGTCACAAGAAATATGGAAGAAGCTCTCATAAAGACTTATAATGCAACGCCTTCACCAAAACTAGTTATTGCTGTAGGTGCATGTGCTTGCAGTGGTGGTATATTTAAAAATAGTTATGCAGGCAGGAATGGTGTAGATTCTGTGTTGCCTGTAGATGTTTATATACCAGGCTGTCCCCCTAGGCCTCAAGCATTAATATATGGTATATTAAAAGCAATTGGAAGACTATAAGATTTTTTGAAATACTTATGTTCTGGTTATTGTACTCTTTAAAGCAGAGGTTAACCACTTAAATCTTAGCCATATTTATAAGCCTAAGTAGGCGTGGGAGGTTAGTATGAAAGATCAATGTGAATTATACAATAGAGAATGTATTAATTGTGGTGAATGTAATATTTGCGATTTAGACCCTAAAAAACATTGTGATAATTGCGGCCATTGTATTGATGATGTTGATGATTATAGAAGTGTCACAATAGAAGATTTTATGAAATCAAATATTACAAAGGAACAAATTGATAGACTCAAAGACAAGCTTTCTGATAAGGAAAAAAACAACAATTTAAAAAAATAAATTATTATTTTAGAGGTTTTAATTTTGAAAGGGTAGGTTTTTAATGAGCCGTGAAATATACTTAGACAATAGTTCTACAACAAAGCCCTATGACGAAGTTATCGCATATATGAATGATGTGAATAAGAATTTTTATGGAAATCCTTCATCTTTGCATACAAAAGGAATTGAGGCTGAAAATCTAGTAAAGCTTGCAAGAACTCAGATTTCTGCTACACTAAGTGTGGACTCAAAGGAAATTATATTTACATCAGGAGGCACAGAATCAAACAATTTGGCTATTATTGGTTTTTTAAAAGCAAATCCTAGGGCTGGAAAACACGTTATTACAAGTGAAATTGAGCATCCATCTGTATTAGAAGTGTTTAAACAGCTTGCTAAGGATGGTTACAAAGTTGATTTTATTCCTGTAGATAACAAAGGTGTAATTAAGCTAGATATACTAGAAAAGGTAATAAACAGTGACACTGCTTTGCTAAGCTTTATGCATACTAATAACGAAACTGGAGCAATACAGCCTATTGATGAGATTCATAAAATCAAAAAAGCCAAGTGTCCATCTGCAGTTCTTCATGTAGATGCAGTTCAAGCATATGGGAAAATACGTATTTATCCTAAAAATTATGGCATAGACCTTCTGTCAATTAGCTCTCATAAGATTCACGGACCAAAGGGAACGGGAGCACTTTATATAAGAAAAGGAATACGAGTTAAGCCTGTTTTACTTGGTGGAGGGCAAGAAGTTTCGCTACGTTCAGGAACAGAAAACGTATCTGGAATTTGTGGATTTGGCCTTGCTGCAGAAAAAATTTTTACTGATATTGATGCAAATTATTCTCAAATTGTATCTATAAACGAATATTTTGTACAGAAAATAACTGGTTTATTTGAAAATGCTGTAATAAATTCTCATGATCAGGGTTTGCCATACATTATAAATGTTTCTTTCTCAAATTTAAAATCTGAGGTTTTGTTACACCATCTTGAACAGAAGAACATTTTTGTGTCTACTGGTTCTGCCTGTTCAGCTCATAAGAAAAGTCATAGTTATGTTTTAAAGGCCATGGGAGTTGATTCAAAAAATATTGATAGTGCTATTCGTTTTAGTTTGTCAGCATCAAATTCCATTAGTGATATTGATGAAACAGTTACAGCGCTAAAAGAAATTATTCCTATAATAAGCATTAAGCATAGAGGAAAAAGTTGAAAAATACTTAAGAAGAAAAGTACTAACGAAAGGAATGTATAAAAAATGAAAAATATTATATTAGTACGTTATGGAGAGATTATATTAAAAGGCTTAAACAGGCCAGTTTTTGAAGAGAAATTAGTTGGAAATATAAAAAGGTCAATATACAAATTTGGTAAAGCTAAGGTTTTAAAATCTCAAGGGAGAATTTATATTGAACCTGAAGAAGAAAAATACGAATTTGATTTGGTTATGCAGAGTGTCACAAAAGTATTTGGCGTTGTTTCTGTAAGCCCTGTTTGGAAAATTGAAACTGATTATGAACAAATAAAATCTTATGCGTTAAAAATGGCTTCGGAACTAGTTAATCAAAATGGTTATAAAACTTTTAAAGTTGAAACAAAAAGAGGTAATAAGAAATTTCCAATGCAGTCACCTGAAGTTTGTAATGATGTTGGAGGATATATTTTAGAAAATGTAAATGGATTATCAGTAGATGTTCATAAACCAGATTTTATTATATATATTGAGATTAGAGAGAATTCATATATTTACTCAGAAACTATTAAAGGTCATGGCGGAATGCCATTGGGCTCAAATGGAAAAGCAATGCTCTTGTTGTCGGGAGGTATTGACAGTCCCGTTGCAGGCTGGATGATGGGGAAAAGAGGAGTTGAGCTAGAAGCTATTCACTTTCACAGTTATCCATATACGAGCGAAAGAGCAAAACAAAAGGTAATTGACCTTGCAAAAATATTAGCTGGATACTGCGGAAAAGTGCATTTGCACATAGTACCTTTTACAGAAATACAATTAGCCATAAACGACAATTGTCCAGAGGACCAGCTCACAATCATAATGAGGCGTATCATGATGAAAATTGCTGAACAGATAGCACGTAATTCAAATGCTATGGCTCTTGTAACGGGTGAAAGTATGGGGCAGGTTGCAAGTCAGACTATGCATGGTTTATATTGTACTGATGCAGCCGTCAATATGCCTGTATTTAGACCGTTAATCGGTATGGACAAGGTAGAGGTTGTTGATATTGCAAGAAAAATTGATACATTTGAAACCTCAATACTGCCATATGAAGATTGCTGTACTGTATTCGTCGCAAAGCACCCACAAACAAAGCCAAAGCTTGATAAAATTATGCTGTCAGAATCTAAAGTGAATTTTGAACCATTAATAAAAACAGCAGTTGAAACTACAGAAGTTATTGTGGTTAGACCATAAGAAGATGAAGCTTACTATTGCTACGGGATAAAAATATAGGTAATTAAAAAATTGTTTCTTTAACTATTAAGTGTAATTTACAGATATAGCTACGATGTGACAAAAGCTTGTCTTTCAAAAATTTAGTTATATATTTTTGAATTGTATAATGACTTAACTAGTTCAAATTTGAATATAGTAGTAAGCCTCTGTTTGGCAGAGGCTTACTACAAGTAGTTACACCATAAATTTGAAATACTTTTTAGCATTAACTTTAAAAGATTTATTCTGAATCATTATTTTCAGCATCAAATGTAGAGGCTGTAGTAGTGGCTGTATCTATTGTAGTACCTGTATCAACTGTGGTGTCAGTGTCAATTGTAGGAGCTGTAACCACAGTAGTGCCCGTATCAACTGTAGGACCTGTTGATACATTAGTACCAGTATCAATAACAGGACTTGCATCGATATTGGGACCTGTTAATACGTTTGGTCCAGCATCAAGAATAGGGCCTGTAAACACAGTAGAACCTGTATTCAAACCAGGGCCAGCATCAACAGTAGGACCTGTACTCAAGCCAGGGCCTGCATTAACAGATGGACCTGTTATCACCGTAGGACCAGTGTTTAAAGTAGGACTTAACTGTACAGTCTGACCATTAACACCAGCTTCGCTTAACGGATTTGCTTGACAAGGCGGAAAACTATAGCAGAAGCAACTAGTACAACTAGTACATTTACCATGCATACATGTATTTCTATATTTAGAACATTTATGACAATTAAAGCAGCTACAAAAATCTTCTTTACAATTCTCAATTTTTTGATTGCCTACATCTGATTTTAATTTATCAGTTATTGAAGCTTCGTTTTTTTTACCACGTTGCTTTTTAAAATGCCTTCTCATAACTTATAACCTCCATATAAAACAGAGTTTAGTATATATTATTGAAATATAATATAGAATGTTACCATTTTTGACTAAATACAATTAGCATTCAAACCTTTGAGCCATATTTATAACAGAGCTATTGCAAAACATTACTTTCTGTATACTAATGACTTATTACATGAAATAGTAAATAGTAAGCAGTAGAATTATATAATTTCGAGACTTGATTACAAATTTGTGCTAGGCTTTCATATTTTTCTGAATACAAAATAAATCGCACACAGTTAATAAAATCAATAATATATAAGTATATTTATTAATGGAATTGATAAATAAATATACTTATTCAATTTTCCATTTCTAAAGTGATTTTTCGGAGAATAGTATAAAACAATTGTGTTTGGTTGCTAGAGGGTATTTTAGCGAACAGATTTTTTTAAAAGGGAGGCGCTAAATCCATGTAGCAGTATTTTTTGAAAATGTTTTACATGGATATATTTTATGTTCAATAAAATTAGAAATAGAGAGTATAGCACAAGAGTTCCGTATTATTCATTTATGGTACTTTTGTCGCTAGTTATATTATTAGGAATTATTTTTGGATATACAACCTATAAAAAAATTTCATATAGGTATTTTTACAATGGAATTTATATTGATGGTATAAATATTTCAGGTATAACAAAGGATAAAGCAATTAAAAAGCTTCAAGAAGAAATAAATTTGAATTATAAAAGTAGAATAATTTATCTAGTTTATAAGGAAAAAAAATGGCCTGTGCCTTTAGGTACTATAAAATATAAGCTTGATTTTAATGCTACGCTAGATTACGCCTATAGCATTGGAAGAAAAGGAGGTATAATACAACGTTTGAAAACAATTAATACATTAAATAACAAACCGATTAACCTTATTTTATCAGCTAAATATGACAAGAATCAGCTTGTAGAAAAACTAGAGACAATAAAAAAAGATATAGATTTTTTAGGTATTTCCTCCACTTATAATTATAATTATGGTAAAATAAACTATACAAGTGACGTGATTGGAAGAAAATTGGATATTGATTCAAATATAAAGCTGATTGAAACACGTCTGCTCAATAGAAATTTTGAAGATATTCATTTAATTGTTCAACCAGTAATGCCTTCAATTTCTATAGAAGATGTTAAAGAACTAGAGCATGTACTTGCTTCATATACAACAAATTTTAATATAAATAATTACAGTAGGGCATATAATATTAAATTAGCATGCCAAAAAATTAACAATTATTTGCTGTTACCTGGGGAAGAATTCTCAATGGATTTAGTGCTTGGACCTAGGACAACAGCTCATGGCTTTATGGAAGCTCCAATCATAATGAAAAACACTGTTGTACAAGGGACTGGTGGTGGAGTATGTCAAGTTGCTTCTACTTTGTATAATGCAGTTTTACTTTCAATGCTGCAGGTTACTAGTAGAATAAACCACTCAATAACTCTTAATTATGTACCTCCTGGGCAAGATGCAACAATATCTGAGGGCTATATTGATTTTAAATTTAAAAATAATAGGGATTATACTGTTTGTATTGTAGCAGAAGTTGATAAAGGCAATTTAACCATAAAAATTATTGGAAGAAAAAGAAACAATGATCCCATAGTAAAATTAAGGCCTGTTATTATTGAAGAGTACGAACCTCCATATCCTGAGTATGTGATTGATGAAAGCCTATCAGACAATCAGGTTGTTACTAGAACTAAAGAAAAAAAAGGGCTGAAAGTTATTTTATATAGAGATACTTATAACAGACAGGGCTTGCTAACAAATACTGAAAAAATTAGTCAGGATATTTACAAGCCTGTTCGTGGAGTGCTTGCTGTAAATAAAAAAAGTTATACTTATTTAAAGATAAATTAAAAATTGTAGTACATATATTAAATTAATAACGATTAGAGGTATTGACATGAATGATTTGCTTTATAATAAGAAAGTTATGTGTCCTGCATGTAACAGGGAAATAGAAGTTACAAGAGTTAAAACTAAGGCGTGTAAGGTGCTTTCAAGAGATACAGATATGTGTGTGCATTATGAAAACATAAATGTACTTTTTTATGACGTATGGGTATGTGAAAATTGTGGTTATGCTGCCTTACAAGACAAGTTTGAAGGATTATTTACCAGAGACATTAAAGCTATAAAAGATAATATTAGCAAAAGTTGGATAAAGAGGAGCTTTACCGGAGAACGAGATGTGGACAAGGCTATAGAAGCCTTTAAGCTGGCACTTCTTACCTTAAAAGTACGAAATGCTAAAAATAGTGAATTAGCAAAGGTGTGTTTAAGAATAGCCTGGTTATATAGATTTAAACAAAGTCCAAATGAAATCAAGTATCTCAATTTTGCATTAGAAGCTTATAATGATGCATATCAAAATGAGAGGTTCCCGCTGGACAAGCTTGATGAGATAACCTGCATGTATATAATAGCGGAGTTATTTAGAAGGGTAGGCAAACTTGATGATGCCATAGTATGGTTTAGCCGTATCGTTGCATCTCCAGAGGCTAGAAGTAAGCCGGCATTAATTGATATGGCTAGAGACCAGTATCAGCTTGCGAAAGATCAGTTAGCAGAGAAAGAAACATAATTAGAAAAAGCAAGTCATTAGCTACTTGTAAATGTTGAATATTTTCTTGATTCGCTATAATGCCTAGATTCAATATAAAATTTTTTGATGTACAAAAATTTATACAACGTCAAAAACCACTTGTGGTTTTTGCGGCTCGAAAATGCACCTTGTTAGTACATACTTTATTTTCGAGCTATTACATTAAGCGGCATTTCAATGAGGCAAGGGATATTCTTTCTACCTGAAAATCAAAGCGGTAACTGATACTTATACAAGTGGGGGACATCTTCTTGCCGCATTTTAAACTGACTCAACTATCATAAAAATAGCTGGCCTGGACATTCAAGCAACAATTAGTAGTTTTAGAGTAAACTTTGGAGGAAAATAATGGAATCTGGTAAGGTACCAAATGACGTTTTAAATAAAATTGTTCTTAGTAAAATTAATAAATTCAGAGAAGAAATAATTCTTAGGCCTGGAATTGGCGAAGACTGTGCAGCAATAGATTTTGGAAAATATGCATGCGTGCTGTCAACTGACCCTATTACAGCAGCAGTAAATGATATTGGAAAGCTCTCGGTTCACATATCCTGTAATGATATCGCTTCAAGTGGAGTAGAACCATTAGGTTTAATGGTTACAATCCTCTGTCCGGTTGGAACAAGTGAAGCAGAGCTGGAAAATGTAATGGAACAGATATGTGTTACTGCCGCAGAGCTAAACGTTGAAATAATAGGTGGACATACTGAGGTTACACCAGCTGTAAGACAAATTATTATTTCTACCACATGCATTGGAAGGTCTAAAAAAAATGAAATAGTATCATCTAATGGAGCAAAGCCTGGTGATAGTATAATAATGACTAAAAGTGCCGGGATGGAAGGTGCAGCTATAATTGCAAGTGATTTTGCGGATAAGCTGAATAACTTAATAAGCCATGAAGATTTATACTATGCAAAAGACTTTGTTAAATACTTAAGTGTCGTTAAAGAAGGAGTACTGGCAGGAAAATTCGGAGCTACATCGATGCATGACATTACTGAAGGCGGTGTTTTAGGAGCTGTCTGGGAGATTTCAGAAGCTTCGGGAGTTGGTATTGTTATAAATAAAGATAATATTTCTGTTGATCCCGTCACCAGATCCATTTGTACTGCATTAAATATAAATGTGCTGAGATTAATTTCCAGTGGGTGTATGTTAATTACCTGTCCAAATGGTGAAGAGCTTGTGAGAATTTTGGAAAGTAACGATATTAAAGCTACAATTATCGGAACAGTAACAGCAAATAAAAATGAAAAACTACTAATTAGTAAAAAAGAAGGTATAGTTCAAGAGATTGAACCACCATCTTCAGATGAGCTTTATAAGTTAAAAGGCTCCAATTAATCGTAAACCATAGATGAAAGTAATTATTTTAGGAACTATATATAATGGTCTGTATAAATATGTAATTTTTCAAACTATTTTGCATAATTATTTGTATATTCAATTGACATAAGTGTAGCTATTTTATTATAATTTTAATAGTATAATTATTAACAAATGATGTCAAAATGAGTTTTGGCATGGAGTGGAGGCAAAAGTGTATAATATTGATACAATAAAAAAAATGGATCCTCAAGTAGCTGAGGCTATCGAACTTGAGGTTAATAGACAAAGAAATAAAATAGAGTTAATTGCTTCTGAGAATTTTGTAAGTGATGCTGTTATTGAAGCTCTAGGTACTCCTTTAACAAATAAATATGCAGAAGGCTATCCTGGAAAAAGATATTATGGTGGTTGTGAGCATGTTGATGTAATTGAACAGCTGGCAATAGACAGAGCTAAAGAAATATTTGGTGCAGAGCATGCAAATGTTCAGCCACATTCTGGAGCGCAGGCAAATGCTGCAGTATTTCTTGCTTTCTTAAACCCAGGGGATACTTTTTTAGGTATGAACTTAGCACATGGTGGTCATCTTAGCCACGGAAGTCCTGCAAATATATCAGGAAAATATTATAATGTTGTACCTTATGGTGTTAGAGAAGACAATAGCTATATAGATTATGATGAGCTCAGAAATCTTGCTAAGGCAAATTCTCCAAAGCTTATTGTTGCTGGTGCAAGTGCATACCCAAGAACACTTGATTTTAAGGCTTTCAGAGAGATAGCTGATGAAGTTGGAGCAATATTAATGGTTGATATGGCACATATAGCTGGTCTTGTAGCAGCAGGTGTTCATCCAAGTCCAGTTCCATATGCAGATGTTGTAACAACAACTACTCATAAAACGCTTAGAGGTCCAAGAGGCGGAATGATTCTCTGTAAAGAAGAACACGCAAAGAAAATAAATAGTGCTGTATTCCCAGGAACACAAGGCGGACCGTTAATGCATGTTATTGCTGCTAAAGCAGTTTGCTTCAAAGAAGTACTTTCATCTGAATTTAAAACATATCAACAGAACATAGTTAAGAATGCAAAAGCACTTTCTATAGCTCTTATGGAAAAAGGCTTCAAGCTAGTTTCTGATGGTACTGACAACCATTTGATGCTTCTAAATCTAACAAATATGAATATAACAGGTAAGGAAGCTCAGCTAAAGCTTGATGATGTTAATATTACATGTAACAAAAATGGAATACCTTTTGACACACAAAGTCCATTTATTACTAGTGGTATCAGACTTGGAACTCCTGCAGTAACAGCAAGGGGTATGAAGGAAGAGGACATGAAGGAAATTGCAGAGCTTATTCATCTTACTATCACTGACTTTGATAATTCAAAGGATAGTATTATAGATAGAGTAGATACTCTTTCTGGTAAATATCCATTGTATAGATAATAATAAGTAAAAATTATCAGATATCTTGTGGATAGGATCTCTCCAGTTAGTTCCAGCGAATCATCAGAATGTTCCTGATTGATTCGCTGTGTACTGAAAGCGTAGATATATAAATATATAGCTGCAACTTATTTTTTTAGATACAATTATTTTGCATATTTCAACATCTTAAACGTAAAATACAGAGCAACTCCACCAATTACAATAAACACTACATCTAAACCCAAAACTTCAAATAAATTTAAAACCATTCCATATTTTAAAAGCAAGATTGTCATAGGTATTAAGCTTACTGCTATCGCTGTAAATAGTATAAGGAGAATGGGTACTAATTGATAAGCAATTTCCTTTTGTTTTAATAACATAATACCCGCATATATTGAAATTGGGAAAAGGATTCCAATATCAATGGCGAAAGTTGGTTCTGTTGAATATATTCCAATAATCTCCATTGGCTTACCAGTTATTACGACAGGCAAAATAAAAACTAGCCATTGTAATGGTGCAAAGCCTGATATGATTAAAAATATAGATACATTTTTTAATTTTTTATCATATAATTCCTTTTTGAAGGATCTTTTATTTAATAAGTCGGTCATAGAAAATATCAATGAAAATAAGGTGCATCCAAATTGCAGTATATAAAGTACATATAACCGATTGAACATGATACCC
>JAEWZA010000492.1 GCA_023395575.1 Bacillota bacterium | reverse complement strand
TACTTGATACAAAATTAATATATAATTATCATAACAGTTTACATTAACATGTAAACTGTTTTTTATAACGAGGCTAGAAAACGTCCCCACTTCTATAAGTGTCGGTTACTGCTTTGGTTTTCAGGCGATGATAATATCTCCTGCCTCGATGAAATGCCACTGATGTAATGAAATTTTTCTACAATCGAAAAATTTCATTTTGAATCTAGGCATTATAACGAGGCAAGATAATGTCCCCCAACTTCTATAAGTGGCGGGTACCGCTTGGTTTTCAGGTGGTGAGAATATCTCATGCCTCGCTTGCACACCATGTAATGAAATTTTTATACAATCGAAAAATTTCATGTTGAATCTAGGCGATATAATACTAGTTTCTATATGTTTATTTGTAACGGTTTATATTGATGACGTATTCATTGCTATATAACTAAAAACTGTATCTATTTATACAGTGAATAGGTAAGGCTAGTTACGTATGCTTTTAAAAGTGTTAGAAATAACCATTCTTATTATTTGGAAATCTAGTATAAATAATATAATATGATTTAGATTATTGGAGGATATAAATGTCAGAAGAAAAAATGCAAGCTAATGAAATGAATGTTGAAGAAGATTTAAGTGAGATACTTAAAGTAAGACGTGCAAAGCTAAAAGATTTGCAGGAAAAAAATCTTGACCCATTTAAAATAGTCAAATATGATGTGACTAATTCAACAAAGGAAATTGTAGATGGGTTTGAGTCATTAGAGGGTCAAAGTACTTCTATTGCTGGTAGGCTGATGTCAAAAAGAGGAATGGGAAAGGCTAGCTTCTGTGACTTGCAAGACAGAGATGGCAGAATACAACTCTATGTCAGAAAAGATGAAGTTGGTGAAGATAGTTATGAACTTTTTAAAAAATACGATATTGGAGATATAGTAGGGGTTGAAGGAGAAATATTCAAAACTCACAAAGGCGAAATATCTATAAAGGTTAAGGATATAACATTACTATCCAAGTCTTTACAGCCTTTACCAGAAAAATGGCATGGATTGAAAGACACGGATTTAAGATATAGACAGAGATATGTTGACTTAATAGTAAATCCTGAAGTAAAAAATACATTTATACTTAGAAGTAAAATAATCAAAGCTATAAGAAAATTTTTAGATGACAGAGGCTTTATAGAAGTGGATACTCCGCTACTGAATACCATTCCTGGTGGAGCTACAGCAAGGCCGTTTATTACACACCACAATACACTTGATATTGATTTGTATCTTAGAATTGCACCTGAACTTTACTTAAAAAGGCTTATTGTGGGTGGCATGGAAAAAGTATATGAAATGGGTAGAATGTTCAGAAACGAGGGTATGTCTGTTAAGCACAATCCTGAATTCACACTTATGGAGGTTTATGAGGCTTATACCGATTATAAGGGAATGATGGATTTAACAGAAGCACTTATTTCAACAGTTGCAGAGGAAACACTTGGAACTACCAAAATAGTATATCAAGGTCAAGAGATTGATTTAACTCCATCATGGACTAGACTATCTATGATTGAGGCTGTCAAGAAGTATGCAGATGTTGATTTTAATAATATTAAAACAGATGAGGAAGCAAAAGCTGCAGCTGAAGCAAAGATGGTACATGTAAAAGAAGGTATGACGCGTGGAGAAATTTTAAATCTAATGTTTGAAGAATTTGCAGAAAGCAATTTAATTCAACCAACATTTATTTATGATTACCCGGTTGAGGTATCTCCACTTACAAAAAGAAAACCTGATTGTCCTGAGCTAACTGAGCGTTTTGAATTATTTATAACAGGGCGCGAAATGGGTAATGCTTATTCAGAGCTAAACGATCCAATTGACCAAAAGGAAAGATTTGTAGGTCAGGTTAAGAAGAGAGATGCTGGAGACGATGAAGCTAACATGATGGATGAAGATTATGTTACTGCATTGGAGTATGGAATGCCTCCAACAGGTGGTTTGGGAATTGGTGTAGACAGACTTGTTATACTTTTAACTGATTCGGCTTCTATCAGAGATATTTTATTATTCCCAACTATGAAGCCAAAGGAATAGACTTTAAAATTGGATAGTGCTTTGACTGTGATGATTTAAACACAAATTTAGCAGTCAAAGTGCTATGTTATATAAATACACAGAATGGAGGAGTAGATTGAAATATACAACAAAAGAAGCAAGAGAAATATTGGGAGTTACAGAAGTTTCAACTAGGCGTGAAATTGAAACAAGATATGATATTATAATGAAAAAGTATCAGCTTTTGAAGGCAGAAGGGAAGCTTGATGAGGAATCAAAAGCTGATTTTGAAAAAAGCACTGATGCTTATAGAATTTTAGTGGGATACGAAATAGATGAACCACAGGAACAAAGAGAAGCTACAAGAATAGAAAAAGTTTATATGAAAGCTGGTATTGACAAAAAGAAAGTAGATAACTTTTTCCACTATTACAAGTTTCACATTATTATAGGATTTGTGGCATTGATTTTAGTGGGATTACTAGCTAAATCTATAATTTTTAGAGTTGAACCTGATATTAGGCTTGGATTTATTGGAGAAATAAATGCCTCAGAGATTGATATACTAGGTAGCAAAATAAAAGAACAAATACCTGAAATTAAGGAAATTTCCTTTGATTCAGCCAATTTTACCAACCGCTATGCAGATCCTAATGAGTACGCAAATGTATCTAAAATAATAGTGCTTTTGTCAGCATCAGATACAAATGTATATTTAATTAATAAATTTGCCTATGATAGTTATGCAAATAATGGAGTGTTTATGCCTCTTGAAAATATTGCTAAAGACTTTCAAATAGATGTTACAAAAAGTAATTATTTAAAGACTAGAGTAGTGGAGGAATGGGAAGATCCAAAGCTAGATCAGAAAGAAAGAAAAGTCATAAAGTATCGAGATGCTGAGCCAGTACTTTACGGTATTGATGTATCAGACAGTAAGTTTTTCGAAGGAATTAATGTAATTGGACCTGAAAAAATATTAGTTATTAGGGATGGCACAGAGGATTTGGATTTGATTTTAAAACTAGTAAAGTTATTTGCAACTTAATAAATTTTACTTAAAGGAGGTTAGCATGGAAAGTGTACTTAATGTTATAAAGGAGTCAATAGGTAACGATACTCAATTAATTCTTTCAGGAGAGGTTGATATATATACATCACAATCTTTGAAGAATGAACTTAATGAAGTGGTTAGTTATTGTCAGGGGAATGTTTATATTGATTGTAAAGAATTGTCATATATCGACAGTACAGGGCTAGGAATACTTGTTGGGGCTCTAAAGGAAATACGTAAAAATAATAAAGATATTTATATATCGAATATAAGAGATAACATTAAAAAGTTGTTTATTATTACCGGACTAGATAAATTATTTAAAATAGCTGAATAAAATAAGATTAATTATGTGTATAGTTAAATCAAAGCAGATGAAGGTTATATAAAAGCAGAGTGTAGATGACGTTGTTTTTATATAACCTTTATTTCTATAAGTTAAACTAAGGAGATCCTATAATATATTCTTTTTTATTTGACTCATTTAATTACTACATGATATATTTAATAATATAATTAATAGTGGTATTTTTTAGAATATAGGAATTAATATGTTATATTAGGCAAGGAATTTAAATACATTTGCTTAATGTTTAATGCTTAAGGATGATGTATATTAATGATGTTCGGAGTAAGTCTTTGCACATTTTGATGCAGAGTATGAGCTGTTTCATAATAAGATTAAATCTTATGAAGATGCAGCTTTTTTAGATTTTTATGCCTAAAACCGATAACTAATACTGTCTAAGGTTTTGGACCGTAATTGAATTTAGAAAAGGCACTAAATTATTAAAATGCGTAAGGTTAGACTATAAAGAAATTTTTACTACATAATGTAACTAAATAAATTAACTATAAAAAATTTATATAAACAAGGAGAATCGGAATAATGAGTAATATATCTGATAATGTTATACTTGTGCTTCCTACAAAAAATGAATTTGTTAGCACTGCTAGATTAACAGCGTCAAGTGTAGCTAATAGAATCGGATTCAATATTGATGAGGTTGAGGATATAAAGGTGGCTGTATCTGAGGTTTGTAACATTATATTATCTCGTGCAGGAAATGGATTAGTACAATTTAAGATATCCTTTGAAATTTTTACGGACAGATTAGATATAATCTTTACTGGAGAGGATGCAGAATTACAGTGTTTTGAAGGTACACTGGATAATGAATATGGTTTATATATAATGAAAGCACTAATGGACTCTGTGGAGCTTTGTAATGATAATCATTCCATAGTTATGACTAAAAGGATTGGAGAATAACCTATGGAACAAAATAATAGAAGCATTGCAATAATGGAGGATGAAGAACTATTTACACTGTATTTCAATACAAATGATATTAAATACAGGAACGACATTGTATCAAAATATTTGAACCTTGCAGAATACTTATCACGAAAATTTGTAAATAGAGGTGTAGATTTCGAAGATATATATCAGGTTGCTTGTTTGGCGTTAATAAAGGCTGTAGATAGATTTAGCCTGGAAAAGGGAGTCAAGTTTGTTAGTTTTGCCACTCCTACAATACTTGGAGAAATAAAGAGGTTTTTTAGGGACAAGAGTTCAGCGATAAAGATTCCAAGGAGACTTTATGAAGCCAGACAAGGACTAAATAAGGCAAGAGATGAATTGACACAACAATATGGCAGGGTTCCAAAGGCAGATGAAATAGCGGCATATATGGGAATAAGTGTAGAAACAGTTTTAGAGTTGATAGAAGCTGGAAGCTCAGCTATTATTAAGTCTTTAGATCAAAATATATACCAAGATAACGATGCTGACCTAGGTGATACCTTGGGATATGATGAAAAAACATATGAGAAAATTGAGAATAGGGATTTTATTGAAAAAACATTGAGCATGTTTGGGGAGTTAGAGAGAGAGTTTATTACATTACGATATATTCAGAACTATACTCAAAAGCAAATTGCTGAAAAGTTTGGTGTATCTCAAATGTATGTATCA
>JAEWZA010000491.1 GCA_023395575.1 Bacillota bacterium | reverse complement strand
ATTCTGAATTTATACTTCTTGTAACTAATACTAGATTGCCCATTGTATCAAGCATTTCTGTACATACTTTATCTTCTGGAAATCTTGGATTTTGTGGCCCAATGTGTTCTATTGAATTTCTTGCAGTTATTTTATAGTTTTTCCAAGCTTCTGTTTTGCCTAGTTTATTTCTATAATACCATAAGACAAATTCAATTTTGTAAAACCAATAATGTGGAAATGCAGTACCATATTTATTTGGATTATCGATAGTTCCAAAAATCGCCTCAGGGGCTGGTTTGTCAGCTAAGTATTCGGACATTGACTGAATTGTTCTCTCAGGCAAAGGGATTTCTTCTGTGTTTGAACTTAATAAGGTATTATCTAAAAGTCTTAACCAAAGAAAGGCATCATTAAAGCTAGGTTTTTCTTCTATCATCCAAAATAAAAACGGTGTTAGCCAGTATTGTGTTGTATTCTGTTGTGAGTGATATAAAATACTTTGAAGTAATGATATACCGTGTAATTCTTCTTTTTTAATTCTTCGCAAATAATACGTTTGACCACCACGTTTTTGATTTTGTTTGTAGATGTCTTTTAGAATATGTTCTTCTTTTTGTTCTCCTATTGTAACCCATTTTATTACATAACGGTCAAAGGCACATCTGACTTCAAAAAGAGTTTCAAAAAATTCTATAACGGATTTTTCTTTAATAAAATCTGATTTTAAAAAGTGATTATCAAATATTTCCAATAATTCTTTCTCATTGATTCTCTGAATATCTTTTTTCTCCTGTTTATAAAGGAAAATCCTCAATGAATGAAGTAGTAGCTGTGGAAAGCTTAAAATGCTTCTCACAGGTTCAAATTCATCTTCGGTTGCTTGGGGGTGATGGTCAATCTCTTTTTTATAAGTATCGGATATGGTTGAATATTTTTCAGGTTTTTGAATTACCTTGCTAAGAGATAGTTCCTTACTCGAATCACTATCGTCAAAAAGTTCTAACACCCTTTCTATTTCAAAACCATTATTATATATAGCTGCGATATTTTGAGCCGAACTAATTTGTAAGGCAATCACTCTTTCGATGTAATTATCCAATACACTACATGCCTGCCATAGCTTGGCATATTTTTGTCTTATATTTACATTTTTAACAAAGTTAAGCAAGCGGGCTTTCAATATCTCGTGATGTTCTAATTGAGCCCCTCTGTTGTTTAGTGCTTCAAAAAGTTTGTTCAAATCATTGGAAGGCGGAACAGTGGTTTTTACCATTCTAACTTTTTCAAATATAAAGTTCGAAAATGCCAGTTTCTCTGATTCGTTCGGAAGATGCTTATCAATAAGTTGAATAATCAGATTTCTTGCCTTTCCTACTTGTATTAAGTCTGAAAAATCATTACTTGCTTCATTTACCTTTGATATCGGTCCAATGCTTGTAAGAAATTCCGAAACATTTTCCCTGATGGAAAATTGCAACCGTAAGTTTTTCCCATTGTAAGTAAATAGCTGTAAGGCTCTTTTTAATTCATTAGATAACAACCACAGCGTGGTAAATCGTTGCTGACCATCTACCAAATCATATAAATTTTGTTTTAAAGCGTTCTTCACTGTAATAATTCCGCCTATATAATACAAGTCTTTATTGGCGATGAAGGCAGTATGTAAATCTTCAAAAAGCGTCTTGACTTGTTCTTCTGTCCATACATACAAACGCTGATAGATAGGGATGTTAAACTCCCAACCCTGTTCAACTATAGAAGCAATATTGATTAATTGTGATTCTACCTTTTCCATTGCTTTCTGTTTTTAAATTCATTCAGATACTTTTTTTTAGCCGTATCTACCCCATAATAATCACAAACTCTTTTGATGTATCGCTCTATCACCGAGTTCTTTAATTCTCCTTTGTCGTTCAAGAACTTTTTGTTACTGTAAATAGAATCAATTGACTTTGAACCTTTGATGAAGTTAAAAACCTCGTTGGGTAAATAGGCGTTTATGATTAAATCAATAAGATTCTGTTCTGCATTTTTTAAACTATTCTGTACTGCTTCGTGCCTTACATAGTATTTCTCTAATCGCAGACTGCCTATGAAGTAATCAAAGTATTGAATGGCTTCGAAAAGATTCTCCTCTCCAAAATTATCATAGTATGCCACCAAACACATTTGCATGTAGTGCCGAAGATACTCGGACATATCGTTTGAGTAAATATCATTGTAGAAATGCATTGAATCCTGAATGGCTTTTGTTTTCTTGACGCTTTCGTTAAAAAATAAATCAAAAAAGGAGTGGTATTTTTCGGTAAAATCGAAAAAGTTTTGCCCTTTGTAAATCGGTTGCCTAATGGCAAAAGGATATTCAATCATGGATATGGGCTTTTCTCTAGAGATAAAATTCAAACCATCGTTATTGACTTCTATTACCTGATAACGCATATTGTTTCTGTTGGGAAACAAACGGAAGTTTTCATCATTTTCCGATTTGTACGTGTTCTTCTGGAACTCACCTAAAACATTGTTTTTATCGGGATACAGAAATGT
>JAEWZA010000438.1 GCA_023395575.1 Bacillota bacterium | reverse complement strand
CGCTATAAAACTACAAAATCAAAACGTCATTGACACTGATATTTACAAATCTTGAACCTGCCAAACGAGCTATATCCTCTGTAGGATTATTACTAATTGAGCTGTTGTTCTTCATGCCAATGGTTTCTGGACGAGCCGTCTTCCCGTAACTGCCCATAATATTTAGGAATGTCTCCATCGTCGTGCCTTTGCCGTTTCTTGTCTTTGGCCCGTATAGAATAAACAGTACTTCATATCGTGTATCGCCAGTTAGTCCATAGCCCATAGCCTTTTGTAAAAATAAAGCCTTTTCCTTATCACCGCTCATTACCTCAGTAATGAAAGCATTCCAACGTTCACAGTGTGCATTCTTATCGTAATGTACGCCTGCTACCTTCGACAGCATATCTTCTGCCTTATGTTCATGAAATTCACCAGTTTTTAAGTTCAGTGTTCCATTGAGACAGTTAAAAATATATGGATTACTATCAAAGCTAGACATCGGTATTGGATACACACTAACAGCATCTTTAAGTATAGTTTCTCTATTCTTGCGACTTTGCCATCTGCGAATAAAATCAATGTATGCACTTCGACTCCGTTCATCTGTAATAGACAGTGCATAAATCATTAATTCATCAGCAAGCCTCTTGCATAGCTCCATCGTTTTCAAATTACTCACATCAGGCTTCCAAACAGCTCCTTCATGGATATACCACATTTTACGTTCTGGCACATACTGAGCTTTGTTTTTATAATAGTCAGCAAACAGGTATCCATTGCCGATATCACTCCAGCTATACCTTGGATTATCTTGTGGATGAAGCTCTGCAAGAGATGCACCGCCATTAAAGCAAACTGTGAACTCCTCTGTTACATTTGTTTTAACACCTAACGGTGAATAAGTTTCCTTGGCACTGTTTGCAGCCTTCTGTAGTGTAATCTGACCATATGTAGTTCCGCTCTGATTCCTATCCCACTTCTCTCTCATAAGTCCCGACTTACGAAATAGCCTGTCCATTTGCTCAACATCACAACCACACCAGAAGGCAAGTATAGAAGCAAGTGACAAATCTGCCTCACTATGTGAACCATAGCTGCTTATATCACCATTCCAAAGTTTGATAAATGTATCAGCGTTTTTTGCTATCATTGCTTTTTCTAACACTGATTCATCAGATAAATATGATTTTGCTTCTATCTTATTTTCCGTTTTTGGAGGTGCTGGTCGTTTCATGTACATGTCAAGCACTTGCCGCAGTTCCTCATTCATATTAAGAACATCGCCATTACAAAACACATCTCCTGTTACTGTCACAAATCGGTTTGTTACACCTGATATATATACCTCTAAACCAAGCTTCTGATTATTAATATAGTACTTGGATTTATCAAATATAAATCCAGGAGCTTTGAAGATAATTCTAAGACCGTTTCCAGAGGGGCTGCGTTCTATATAACATCCACGGAATTTTTCAACTATATGTTTTGCCCAAGTCTTCAATGAACCATCTGTTTCAAAGCAGTTATCCAAGTCAAATGCACATATTCCATTTGATATTGAAAACCCTAGTCCATTGTAAACACTAACCTTTTCTAAAGCTGTCTCAAAGTTAGTGAATGTCTGCAAATTGTTACTCTGTGCTTTTCTGCCGTTTAATGGGTTGTATGGCATCTTAGTAGGCTTCTTGCCCTCACGGTTTTCATACCTCCAACAGCAAAAGAGCATATTATCTTTTACTTTCTGTGGTAAATTATCGTATTTGTTCACCTTCTCACCTTCTTTTTGCCTAGTTACATTCATATAAAAACCTCCAAAAACTATAGAAATTTAGTTATTTTCATAAAAATACTCTCCATATTTTTTAAGCAACAAAAAAGCACTCAAACCCTTATATTTCAAAGGTTTAAGTGCTTTCATAATTTATTTGTATTTCTATACTTTTACGCAAATCCTAATATCCTGTGAATTGCTAATCTCCTGTGTTTAACAGCTTTTCTACCTCTTTTTAAACATCCCCCCTCTTTAAATTGTGCGAAATTTCACGCGTTGGGGGGCAGCGGTTGCAAGCCTTGGGGCTGCAGAGATATCTTATGCCCTACCATTACATTTTATACCTGATAGTCAATACCTGTACTCAAAGCGGATGGCTTTCTAAGTACTTCTTGCTTGCTGTTCTCCATCTGCTATCATAGCCTCAATCGCTGCACTCTTTAGTTTGTCAAAATTGCTGTGCTTAACGCAGTAGCTTCCAAATGGGTGCTTGCAGGATTTTTATTTTTGTATGGCATATGATTTTTTCTCCTTTAGTTGAGAAAAGCCTCTGCAGATTTTCTGCAATGGCTTTTGATATTTATTTTTATTTTTGTCTATTATAATAATATCAAAAGTCGATACTCTAATTCCATCAACTTTACTCTACTCTTTTAAAACATGAGTTCCGAACATTCGGAAATTCCTTCATGGTTCCCTTTGATTTCCTCATAACTTACTAATGGCAAAGCCTCCTTAGATTTTCTCTATGATGGCTGTTTATACTGCTTTTTATTTTTTTGTGTCTATTATAATAGTATCAGATGACTTAACTCTCATTCTATCACATTTACTCTCAACTTTAGGAATAACCACATCCTTTAATGCTTTATCATAAATTCTAAATATGTGCTGTAGGCTGTATCCCATTTCAACTACAATCTGCTCCCACGTCTTAAAGCAAAGGTATCGAAGTTCAAGTAGGGTTTGGTATTCAGTGTTTTGTATCTTCTTTATCACAGATACAAATTCTCTCTTTAAGGCGACAAAAGCATCAATACGATAAGCCTGTCCAATATATCCTTTAGCCTTCCTCTTGTTCCTCTACTGTTTTGAAGAATTTACAGCCATCCCCTGTACATTTCACTACTGTCAGGGCTTTGCACCTGTTGCCTTTACTTGCATAGCAATTTTTGTTCATTTAGAATTCCTCCTTTTACATGAATGCTTGTTTTCTAACCCTCACGGAGTTTTTCGATTCTTTTTCACTAACCCCATTATCGCATATCTTGAACGGACAAAACGGACAGGTTTTAATATTTTATTTATTGAGCTCCAATGTTATTTAGCTCTTATCGTTCTTCTTTCATGAATTTATCCTAACACATGTAATAGTAACAAAGGTAACAACTTTACTTTCTTTTTAATTTCATATTTTCGTGTTAAGTGCAGGCAGTGCTTAAAGGGAGCAAACTTCACTGCCTGCTACTATGAAAGAAGATAAGACCTAATTTTTATAGTTATCAGCTATATTCCTTTCATAATACTAATATAGCACATTTTAATCGGACAAAACGGACAGGTTTTAATTTTTATCAGTTGAGTTTTTCTATCTTAAAACATGTCCACAATTCAAACATTCCTTTTGATTACTATCGTGTTTACTAAAACAGATCGGACATTCACCATCCTCAGCTTGGGAGGTTTCATAGTCCATAGCTAAACCTTCTGTTTCTTGTTGCATATCTTTAATTTTTTGTTCTAAATATTCTCTCCCGTCATCTATAAACCAAAAGATATAGCCACATGAATCACATATATAATTTAATGCACCTTGATTTGCCCAATCTAAACCTATAAGCGTCATACCTCTCGAATTAAGTAAACTACTTCTTTTAGCAAAGCTTTTCCCTTTACAAACAGGACAAACCAATTCATAACCGTTAACTT
This sequence comes from Bacillota bacterium, assembly GCA_023395575.1. Lineage (GTDB taxonomy): Bacteria > Bacillota > Clostridia > Acetivibrionales > DSM-1351 > Ruminiclostridium. The sequence goes on along the minus strand of JAEWZA010000438.1, from coordinate 2,414 downwards.
TAGTCATAAGCCTCCACATTTTAAACCCAGTTGTACTAATTTCCATTAAAAGTTTTCTAGATATAATATTACCATATTATGGAGTTTGTTTTAACTTTTGTAACTAAAATATAATATTAAAGCCACTACAGATTTCTCTGCAATGGCTTATCACATAATTTCACTAGTACTATTATACCACATTCGTTTTGGACATTTTTGGACTTTTGTGGACAAATACTATCCAATTTTAAAAAAATCTTTATTACTCTAAATGTAGACAGTGTTAAATGGATAATAACTCACTGTACACATCTAGTAAAGAAAAGTCCTCCGGTTTTACATCCACTCTTGAGACTCATCTTCTATGAGATAATCTTAACATATCTAAATCGTCTTTTTCGTCAATTTTATTTGTATAATAGTTTAATCTCCTTAATTGAAACACTTTAATTCTAAGAAATTTGCCTTTCCTACAAATGCTTATCTCACAGGGGTTGAACGGGTCTGCTATAGGTTTGAACCACTTGGACTACTCCAAAATGCAGTATTTTCAGTACTTGAACGGGTTGAACCACCAAAATGAAGTTCTTATATATATAATAAATATTATATATATATTATCTTTTGGTTATATACATAAGGAGTTGGGAAACCCGGTTCCACCCGTTCAAGCCTTGGTACATATGGCTTATAGGCCACTTAAAGTCGTTCAGTTACCCGTTCAAATTCCTAATCAATAAGTTTGATGCCTATTTTTTCTAAGCCAAAAAGGTAAGAATGACACTTTTTAACCTTTGTAACCTATGTAACCTATAATTATGGTATATATACACCTCGTGTAGGAACATTTTCTACGTGTAATAATAATATTTATATATAAATAATGCAGTGTGTTCCGAAAAAACAGGTTTTTCGGGTTACATAGGTTACAGCTTTTTTATGCTTTGCCTGTCAATGGCTGAATCTTTATTTGCCAGCTTTCAGCCTAGAGGAGGGGTTTCCGTTCTAAAAACTTATTCCAGAGCGGATTCTAGCGTTTACGTTTTACGCCATTACCAGTATTACCGTTTTTTTAGCATACACACAATCTCTCTATATATAAGATACCCTTATACCTTTATATATAAGATACCCTTATACCTTTATATATAAGGTTGTCTATATATATACAATATATGTATGGTAACTATGGTAATACTGGTAATGATATATATACTTATATAGATAGAATATAGTATTATCAATACTTTGACATATATATTGATTTATTTTTTCATTACCGTTTCATTACCACTGTTACCAGTATAAAATTAAAAAACGCATTTATTTTTTGATTTCAGTCTGTGGAAAAGTTACTGCATTTAAAAATTTAATCCTCATTACCAAAAAACTTATACACAAAGTATAAAAAAATCGGTTTACTGGTAATGATAAAATATTCTGCTACACATTTTTTAGGCTATACCCAAAAGTTTATTATCAACTATAATTTACATTTTGTAAAATAACAGTGCTCCAAATAGTTCTTTAAATTCCCCTAACTTACTTGATGCTATATAATTCCTCGGCAATCTTCTTCATAACACTATTATCACCACCTAATGCTTGGAATATCTTAATGGCTTCTTTATTGTATTTATTAAAATTTTCATCATCTCCATTTAACTTATAATATCTTGCCATTTCTAAATACACATAAGATAAATACTCCATCCTACCTGCTTTTTCATAGAATTCATTAGCATTAATTAAAGCCTTCAATATTTTATCTTTAGAATAACCTTGATTATTATTTAGAATGACATTATTTATTTTTATTGCATAGTATATCATCATAATTTTGTGTTTGATTAACTTATATGTGTATGTATCATCCATAAGTTTTTCTAAATCTCGTATATATCTTTTGTGTTGATGTTCATCTATATTTAGTATTGTTCCACAAAGCATCTTTTGATAGTCAATTTCATATACGCGACGTACAGCTTCAAAATATAACCAACCTTTATACCCTTTACTATCTGGCTCTTTGCATAAATCATCTAATATCTCTTTCGCTTTTTCATAATCTCCTTCTGCAATATATATTTGAGCTTTATGCTTTTCATTAATGCTTTTCTCATTTGGATACTTGCTTTCAATTAGATTACAAAAATATTTAGCATCTTCTAGTGCTTTCTTCATTATGCTATTGTTTTTATTAAAGTGTTCTTTGTTACCTCTACATTTATGAATAGAATAGTGTTCTCCACATTCTAAACAAAATCTCCACGGGAAATGATACATAAATTTATTATTATTGAAATATTCCGAAAACAAACATTTCAAATTATCTTTAAGCTTATTGTAATTATTAACCTTATCTGCAACTTTATGTTCCTCTTTGTTATCTATATCTATATCTATCTTTATACCTAAACGCTCTTTTAATC
>JAEWZA010000431.1 GCA_023395575.1 Bacillota bacterium | reverse complement strand
TATGTAGATTCCTCAACTTTTTACTTATTTATTTCAGACAAGCTATTCTCGGAATTGTCATTCGTAGATGATTTAGGATTCCCAACAGGCAACTTATTTCTGGCAAATCCTATCCAGAATCGTCATTCGTAGATGATTTAGGACTCATCAACTAATATGCAATTAATTCTAACCAAACTTTTCATTGATAAGTTTAAATACCTAAAATTTTTAACTACGAAGGTTAATTTTATAAGCTTAATTCCATGATTACCTTTTTATAATAAGATTTTATATATAATTTGTAAACTACTAAATGAATTATCAAGAATACTAGTGATGTAAGCAATTTACATAAAAATCTTAATATAAAAAATTGAATTTCGTCTTAAAAAATGTTATGCTAGAAGCTCTTTTTAATTGCATTGAGAAATAATAGAGTGAAAAATGAATTTTTTGCATCAATCCTGCATTTCACTCTTGCAAGAATACAAGTATTTTTATAACTATTTAACTGCGTGCAAGCACGCATACGGGAGATTTATATGATAAAAGTTGAAAACCTATCCTACTCATTTCCGCAAAAAGATCTATTCAATAAGATTTCCTTTACACTAGAGGATGGTCAGCATTGTGCTTTTATAGGAACAAGTGGCAGCGGAAAAAGTACATTGATAGAAATACTTATGAATCCAGAAAAATATACGTTCGATGGAGAATTTGAGGTAGACCCTAATTGTAGAATTGGGTATGTAAGTCAGTTCTCTCAACTAGACAGAACAAAGGAAATTACAGTTTTCGAATATATAGGGGAAGAATTTATTAAGCTACAAAATGAAATAACATCTATTTGTACCGAAATGGAAACATCTTCGGATATTGATGCTTTGTTGGAAAAGTACCAACAAGCTTTAGATGCCTTTGATGCAATAGATGGAAATGATTTCGAAAGCAACATTCAAAAGAAACTAAATCTAGCCAACCTAATCAAGCATAAAGATTTAATGGTATCTGAACTTAGTGGTGGAGAATTCAAACTTCTTCAAGTAATTAAGGAAATGCTAACTAGTCCAGACTTAATAATTATGGATGAACCCGATGTTTTTTTAGATTTTGAAAACCTTAATGCTCTTAAAAATCTAATTAATTCACACAAAGGAACAATGCTAATCATTACGCACAACAGATATCTATTGAATCACTGTTTTAATAAAATTTTACACCTTGAGAACATGGATATTCAAGAGTTTGATGGAAATTATATTGATTATAATTTCTCATTACTCATGCGTAAAATAGAGTTACAAGAATTAGCTATTGCTGACACCGAAGAAATTGAGAGAAATGAGATATTAATAGATAGACTAAGATTTATTGCAACTAACAATTCTGAAGCTGCTAGAGGTAAATCTCTAAATGCTAGAGTTAAACTGCAAGAAAGATTAGAAGCGCGTAGAATTAAATTACCATTTTTAGATATTAAACAACCGGATATCAGCTTTGTTGCAGATGATGAAATTGAAGAAGAAATCATTGCTCTAAAAGTCAATGATTACAGTGTTGCCTTTGATGATATGCTTCTAGAAAATGTTAGCTTTGAAATTAAATCTACTGATAAAGTAGCTATTATCGGTTCAAATGGTACTGGAAAAACAACTTTACTCCGAGAAATCTTCAAAAATAATCATGCTTCTATTGAGATAAATGAAAACATTGAAGTAGCTTATTTATCTCAGCTTCAAGGCGAACGACTAAACGATTCTAATACAATATATGAAGAGTTCTTTGATGCTGGGTTTAAAACTTACGATGAAATTAAATCATATATTTCAAACTATGGTTTTGACGGAGAAGTATTTGATCAAAAGATAGGAAATTTATCTGGCGGCGAAAAAAACTTACTTCAATTGGCAAAAGTTGCTGCTTCTAAAGCAAATATGTTGCTTCTTGATGAGCCCACAAGCCATTTAGATACTTACTCACAATTAGCACTTGAGAAAGCCATTAAAAACTATAAAGGTGCGGTTCTTATGATTTCTCATGATTTCTATACTATTATAAATTGTATGGATTATGTTTTAATCATTGAAGATAAGACCATTAGGAAAATGAAAATGCAGAAATTCAAAAAAATGATCTACGCTAGTCATTTTGATAGAGACTATTTAGAACTTGAGCAAAATAAAAAAGCAATTGAAACAAAAATAGAACTAGCTTTAAAAGCCACTAATTTTGCTCTTGCAAAAATTTTGTCAGAAGAGCTAGAAGAGCTAATTAAGTTACTTTCAAGCAAAATAGCACCTTAATATTACTTGCTTCCGCCTCATTGCTCTAACCCCATGATTTTATGTCCAAATAAACTTCTTCCACGAACTCGTTAAAATCTTTTTTTCCTGGCGTGGAAGGGGTTGGCCGGCTGGGAAGCATGGAAGCGGTTGGGCGGCAGAGATGAGTACTGTTTGTGTTAGCTCAATATAAATTGGAGTATTCATAGCGTACCCCTAGTATTTGAATAAGCACTAGCCCAATCCTTACTCCATCAATAAATCCAACATCCTCTGAGTATTATTCAAAAAAGTCTTCATTAATTGATAATGTTCTGTATTCTCGTATTTAACAACTGTAAAGTCTTCTTTAATTTCATAAATTACTGAATCAGGATATGCCATAATTATTGGTGAATGAGTTGCTATAATAAACTGAGATTCTTGCCCTACCAACTCATTCAGCCTTGTGATAATTGTCATTTGTCTTGACGGTGAAAGAGCCGCTTCTGGTTCGTCTAAAATATATAATCCTTTACCGCTAAATTTGTTTAGGAAAAGTGCTAAAAATGACTCTCCATGAGATTGTTCATGCAATGAACGACCCCCAAATGTATCAATAATTTTAGGTCCTCCATCCCCTTCATCAAGTTCATCAATAAATGATGCAACATTATAGAAGCTTTCAGCTCTTAGAAAAAATCCACTTTTCGGTCTTTTAACACCCTTTACAAGTTTGATATAGTTATTTAATTCAGAATGAGTGTTCATTGATGAAAAATTAAAATTTCTCGTTCCTCCTTCGGGATTAAAACCATAAGCTACAGCAATTGCTTCCAAAAGTGTAGACTTCCCTGTTCCATTTTCACCAACAATAAATGTAACTTTAGGATGAAACCTAAGCTCCTTCAAATTCTTAATTGCAGGGAGACAAAAAGGGTATTTACCAAATGATTCAATTTTATCTTTTCGCAATTCCATACTCAGTATGTATGGATTTATATCTTTTAATGACATAATGATGCCTTTCTGGTTTGTATGATTAATTGATGATTTATAAATTGCTAATAGGGAATTAAAAATGTTCTAGGAAATACTCTATTCTGCTCTTTGGTATCCTCAAGGTGAAACTATTTTTACTTTTTTTAATTTATTAAATACTCCCATAATAGTACCCCTAGCAGTCTATCCCTAATATATTATATCAATATCTCCATCAACAAAACCTATCCCAACTACCTTAACCCTCTTTAACACATTAGCATAATTGCCATGCTCTAAATACCATTTAACAAGCTTAGTTATAAACTCAAGTCCTTCTTCCCATTCACTACCAGCCTGTTTTCGTGAAACTAGAAAGACATCCTCTCCCGTTGTAAACACTTCATCACATGCCCAATCATCATCCTCTTCAGGAAGGGTTTCAGAACCAATTAATTGAACATGGTAATCATCTTCACCTTCATACAAGTTAAAATTGAATGCTTTAATTTCTTCTCTTAATTCCAATGCTAAATACTGGCTTAGCCATTCCGAAAACTCTGCTTGTAATTGTGTGTTCATGCTTTTCCTCTCTCTCAATCTTGCCTATTAATGGCTTATTCAACTGTCGCTCACTGTTACTGATTTGCCTAAGATATTTTAACTATTTAATTTAACATACTCCGCTTTTGTCATACCATTATTCTCTCTGTTGAAATCATCAAAATTAAGCTGCGACGGAAGGCCAAATAATTTGAAAATTTCATCTTTAATTTGTCTATTTTCTGGGTGTAAAATGTCTCTAAACCGATTGTATTCTGACTCACCTTTAAGTTTACGCTTGAGAGCTCCAATATTAAGACCTAGAGAAACTCCTGTATTGTTAAAATCTCCATTTTTAATTTTTTCAGGAAGTACATCTAAATTGAATTTTGCAATTTTTCTTAAGCCACTACCCCAACCAAAATACAGTTCTGAACCATTACCATTTCTTCTGCAACCTATATGAATAGGAAAATCAATATCCTTTTCATTAAGTGTTTTTCTTCCAACAATTTCATGTGTTCCCCAGATAATCTCATTATCAGACATACAATCAGCAGGAAGAAGCTCTATTCTTGATAACTCTTCTACAGTTAGATTCTTATTTTTAGTCTTAATAAAGTAAATTCGAGTTAATATCGGTACAGTCATAAGATTCCGCATCGGATGGTCTTCTAAAAAAACACCATATTTCAGTAATTCATGGATTTTTCCAATTATTATTCCATACCCATAGTGTTCTCTATCAATTTCGAACCTGAATATATCACCAACTTTATATTTTATTGTTCTATGCACCATTGTCCGCATTCTATGAACCTTTTCAAAATAATCTGCAGGGCATGTTTTTATATAATTTTCTAACCATTTCCTTAAATCTGTTATTGACTTAACATCTTCATAATCAGTAATAGGAAGCTCTATGCAATTACGGACATTCCTTGCCCTGATTAGAGGATAGAAAGTAATATATAAAATACAGCCAGAAGGTATCGGAGCAAGCAAATTAGTCGGGGTAATCTTCTTCTCTTTACCTTTTGCTGTCTTTGGCAAAATAAATTGTCTGTTCCGAGTTAGTAATTCCGTGTCAATTTCTCTATGTTCATATAAACCAGAGTTATCCCAGTTTATTATTTTCTTTATTACATCTCCATCGTAAAACACGGTAGTTCCTTCTTTTATCAGTACTTCCTCCCATGCTGATTATTATGATACAGTACACAATTAATTATTATTTGGGTAAACTGGTATATATCAAGCTTTGCATCAAGCCTGTAATCTGTTCCACCACGTTCCCGAAACGAGATATCAATATGTCCAGGTACAAGTGGCTTTACCTTGCCGTCAAGCAAATTAAAATATTGCTCAATAATACCCTTCCAATCAGCTCTATAAGAAGGAGTATTTTCTATCCTGATGCCTAAACCATTTACTAATGTATCAGCATATTTACTCTCCATTTCTCCTCTGTCACCGAGTATTGCAATAGGAATATGATGGCATGGCCAATCCTCCTGTGAAATGTTAATATCATATTCCTCGCAGTAATTAACCTTATCTGTAAAAGCATTTGAAAGTGCCATCATCGCTCCAAGCCATGAAGGTCCTTCAAGCCCTACATATATTCCTACTACCATTCTTGAAAAGCAATCTATAATAGCATAAATTACAGGTCTGCCGATAATCCATGTTCTGTTAAACCTTGAAACCAAATAAACATCAGCAATTGTAGCATCAATCTGATATTTCGATCCTGGTCCAATAATTTCTGCATCTGATTTTCCAGTAACGGCTCTATGATTTAAAGCATACTTCTTACAACCTTTTTTCTTTGTAAGAGATTTTGTAATATCCCTCTCAATCTCATACCAATACCTAAATTGTGTAATCGTAGGTATCTGTCCAATTGGTATAATAGTTGGCTTTCGTATACCATCCTCAAATCTGTAATCTTCTTTATAGAATTCCTTTACCATAAGGTCATAAGCAGTCGTTAAAAAGTTTTCCTTAGGAGTATCATAATATTTATTTACTGCAATTCTGAATATCCTTTTTGTTGATTCATTGACATTTATCCCTGGTCCATTAACAGCAATATTTTTTCTTGGCCGTCCTATTTTTTTATCTCCAAGAAGCTTTCTTTTTCCTCTGCCTCCTGAATTATAGTAATCGGGGAGGAGTGCATTTTTATTTTTGCCTCTCTGCCAAAACCTTCTGAGATATTTATATACTGTGGTATAAGTAACACCATGCATCTCGACTGCTTTTGAAATCCATGGGCCTCTTTTTTCACGCTCATAAATATCAGGTTCATTCTCAAGGCTTACAATATCAGCTATAATAGACCATGCCTTATCTCTTTTAATTCTATCAGCATCTTTTATGCTGTCTTCACCAATAACCCTTATTAAGGAGTCATCCTCCTGCTTTACAGCATCGCCAGCTTCAATTGCACTTAATACATCACTTATTTTCTTTGAAACAGGTAAGCCTTGCTTTGAAAAAGCATCAATAGTATAAAGAATAAATCCATCGGGTTCTATCCAAAGTATCCTGTCTGTATGTCCATTCTCCTGACCCGGATTCCATGTAATAAGCTCGTTAACATATAGTATTCCCTTCATATAGCAGCCATCCCATCGTTTTTCTTTTTAATCTTTTTTATACTTCCTGTCACATTTTCTATGCAGCGCTTCGATTGCATATCCATTATAACTTCCTTCCTTGCAATCAGATGCTTCAGTATATCAAGTGCAGTACCTGGAATTAGGTTCATTTCCTTATCAAAAGCACTGGCTACATGTACAATTCTGCCTTCATACTCTTGTAGTCTTTCCTTAAGTATTTCTCCATAATACTGCAATTCCTGAATACTCAACTCATTATATGAATCAAGATGATATGAATAATATGCCCATTCAATATTGGAAACAAAAGTTCTCGGAATATCCTTATCCGTCACAATACCCCAATCAATGCCCATTTCAGCCCAATACCGTCGTTCAATTTCAAAATGCTCGATTACATTTTTCTTTTCTAGCTTATCTGCAGGCTTGATTGTCCTTACAATATCAGTCTCCTTGCCGTTAACGCTCATTGTAATCATAAAATCCGATGACATTACATAAGGTACATCATTCTTAGTATTTATAGGATGCTTTATACCAAGCTGCTCTGCAATTCTTAAAGTATCGTCTAATTTCATCGGATATTGTTCACGTATATCTGTTACATTATCAGCCCACTCAAGCAAATAGAAGTATCGTAACTCATTATTGGACAAAAAATGGCAGACCCGATTAGATTTCCAACCAGGCTGCCTTGAGCTAAATCCGTCAGAAGGGAAGTCATGTATAGTAATCCAAGGCTTGTAGTCCTTACCTACACCTTGACCTCGTCCCTCACTAATATATCTTTTAAGTTTATTTTCATCCCAATTAAGGTTATATTTACTCATAAAAACTTCATTCCTTTTTAATGTAAGTATACCATTATACGGTATAAAACTATACATCTTTGTTATAACCCTTTTTCATAAATTTTAATACTTTTCTATTGAATTATTGATGCCATACTAATTATAAGGTAAAAAAACATACTGAAACATTTGTTAAATTTTATATATTATTTAAAATTTTTATATTTTTTGTAATATATATTGAAAATTAAAATTTTATAGCTTACACTTATTATGACTTTATTTACTGTTTAATCCATCTAGTTAGCAACAAAACGATTTAAAGTACCATTAAAAATCAATTTATTGGGAGGCTATCAAATGTATGAGGTAATACCTAAAGACGATTCACAAAAGGACTTATTTGCATCAGTTGTTTCAATTTACAAAACAATTCACCATATAGGTTGTTTACGAAATCATTTTTCCGAAGAAAACTTTAAAACAAAGTTCGGCAGTTCCAAAAAAATCTTGCAAACAGCAGTCAATCTTTTCTGTGACGGTTATGTTGATTCTGTCTTTTATTTTATTATTGAGTTGGAATTCAACAGAGCTATTAATCAGAGTCCCCCTATCTCTGACGAAGAACTATGTGAGTTAACAATGTCAAAAGTACTGGTACAATATATACGAAAAAAAGACCCTGATGCCATATATACTTTGATGGGATATACCTGTACTGCCAATACGAGGTGGGATATTATGCCAGATCCAGATTGGGCTGATAAGCCAGTATAAAATCTATAAACTAAAAAGAAAAGAGGAAATTTATGAAAAACAGAATCACCAGATTGTTTAGCATCTTTATTGTTGTTTCATTGTTAATATCATCTAATATTCCTGCATTTGCT
>JAEWZA010000258.1 GCA_023395575.1 Bacillota bacterium | reverse complement strand
ATGTATTAACTTTGTTTTTCCTCAAATAAATGCAAAAGTTTACGTAGGTATATTCATTTTTATTACTTTATCAATGATTCTTGGATTTGCGCGCTCTTTATTACAGGTTCCAATGGCAATAAGAAATATGCTGGGCTTAATTAGCTCGTACTGGATGGGCATTTTAATATATATATTATTGTTCTTTATCATTGCAGACTTGGTTCTAGCGTTTGGAAGCATGTTAAAGCTAATACCTAATCCTATGCCAAAGAGCATACGGTTTTTTTCAGGATTAATTGTAGTTTTACTAACGTTCGGAACGGTAAGTTATGGCATATATAACGCAAATAAGATTAAACACGTTTCCTATGATATTCAGCTTAGAGAAAAGGCTTTATCATCTGAATTAAAATTAATTATGATAAGTGATTTGCATTTAGGAGCTGTTAATTCTGAAAATCGTATTGAAAACATGGTCAGAGAAATTAATAATTTAGAACCAGATCTTGTGTGTATAGCTGGAGATATTTTTGATAATGATTATTACGCTATACACAATCCAAATGAAGCCATTAATTTGCTTAAAAGTATTAAGACGAAATATGGTGTATATGCAAGTCTCGGAAACCATGATGCTGGAGAAACATTAAACGAAATGATGGATTTTCTTAAACGAAGCAACATAAAACTACTCAATGACGAACAGGTTATAATTGATGAATGCTTGGTTTTAGTTGGGCGATTAGATTCTTCTCCCATTGGGGGATTTGGAGATATGAGCCGCAAGAAATTAACAGAGGTAATAGCTTTAGCAGATAAGAAACTTCCTGTAGTTGTTATAGATCACAATCCGGAAAACATTGATGAATATGGGAGTGAGGTTGATTTGATTCTTGCTGGGCATACTCATAAGGGTCAAATATTTCCTGGTAGTCTGTTTACAAGGGCAATTTATGATGTGGATTACGGACATTATCAAAAGGATGGTAACAGCCCTCATGTTGTTGTTACATCTGGCGTAGGAACTTGGGGGATGCCAATGCGAGTAGGTACTAATTGTGAAATTGTTAGTATTAAATTGTATTAGGCTACAAAAGTCAAAAGCGATGTTGGTGTGTAATAACGTGTTTTTAGATGATGGATAATAAAATCCCGAATACATTACTTTAGGAGCTAATGATTCGGGATTGATGGTTACAAAATTGACCTTACTCTTATATTTGGTTTATGAAAAAAATCTATTTACTGGGTAAACTACCTATAATACCCAGTAGGTACTGTTTCATGATAGCAAAGTCTATTGCATCTACGTTTTTATCACTATTAAGGTCTAAAACTTCAGTGTATATACGTTCAGGATTCATCAAATACATCTTAAAAGCTGAGAAATCCAAGGCATCAATACTGCCATCATTATTATAATCTCCATATTTTATTGTAGGAGTACTAGTACCGAAAAAGTTAACTTTTTGCATTTCAGCCCACATAGCTTTTGCTGTTGCTACGCTTCCAGCTGTAGTTGGGTGTATACCATCAGGTAGTGTATACTCCGATAAATGTCCATCCCATGCTGGTCTTATATCAAAGAAATATGTTTCTGGCTTTATTGCAGCATTAGCTACTGTAGCTTGCATTATTGGTCTTAATGCATCCAATTTTCCTTTTAAGCCATTTAAATCTCCGTTTGGATTAGGGTAGAACAAATAAAATACCTTAACAACTCCATCATTTTTCATATCTTTCAATAGATTAGTAACTGCATCTGTTGCATTTTTAATAAAAGGAGTGTTTTCATTATAGGGTGGAGAAGACCAACCTTGTAGGCAATCGTTTCCGCCACCATCCATTATTACATACTTAACTTTACCGGAACTAATACCATTTTTGTACTGAGAAGGGATGCCATTATTTGCTAGTGTGGCTCCAGATACTGGGTTGTTCCTAAACCTATCATTTGCACCTAAAATACCAGCATTTCTAGCTTCATTTTCTAAGGCTCTGACAATCTCACCAGACATTGCGAAATATGAATCGCCAATAACCATAACGTCACTGCCATTTATTTGATTGGTAGCAGCAAAAATAGTTGAATAGGGTGCAATACTTGTAAGAATAACAGCTACGATGACACAAAATATGAGTTTTCTCATTTTTTTACCTCCAAAAATATAATTATATGAATTCACTTTTGATACTAAAATTTTTATTATGATTTACTGGAAGGGATAGGTCATCTTAATAAAAATTTCTAAAATATATTTGGTAAATTCATTATATGTTACATTATATTACATAATAATAGTAATATAAAGGAAAATACTTGTTGAAAAATATAAATAATTGTATATTTTAGAATTTGTCGTTTCTTTCATCTCAATCATAATTACATTTTTATTAAATAAACATATTATAGGGCTAAAGTTTTGTGAAGCGTAGGTGATTTAAGCACCTGTGCATTTGCTTGCGCAGATCAGTAGGGCTGTTAGCTCAATTTTAAGTTTAGGGGCGTTAGAGAATGAAAAAATTAGTTTTAATAAGCATTGTTAATAAAAAGATGGTGCCAAGTAGGGTTATAGCAGCGTTTTTAGTTATTTGTGCAATTTTTGCTGTAGGTTATACGGCAAAAGCAGTAGGTGTTTTTAACTCTGAAAGGCATTTGCCTATTTACAGTGTAGAAACAGATAAGGTTGCAATAACCTTTGATTGTGCATGGGGAGCATCGGATATACCAACTATTCTGGATATTCTAAAAAAGGAAAATGTTAAGGCTAGCTTTTTTATGGTTGGGCAATGGGCAGAAAAATTCCCGGATTCGGTGAAGTTAATTGCAAATGAAGGGCATGATATTGCAAATCATGGATATTCTCATTTGAAAATGAGTACCATTGGCAAAGAAAAATGCAAAAGTGAGATAGAGCTGTGCAATAAAAAGCTAGAGGAAATATCAGGAGTCAAGGTGATACTATTTCGACCACCTTATGGAGATTATAACAATACTGTTATTGACACCTGCAATGAGCTAGGCTGCTATCCCATACAGTGGAATATTGAAACACTAGACACAAAAATAAAAACTCATATAGTCCTTTAAATAAGCTGGTTTAAAACATAAATATAATTTTTATCGGTAAGTGTGTAAATAGTAAAGGCACTTCAAGAATAGACTTTGTAATTCGAAGATACTAAATTAATTTTCTATGAAACGAGTGAGTAGGATTTCAAAAGACTACAAATAAAATGCCACAAACCTCGTATTTTGAGATTATTTAACACGTCGCATTATAATTTCTTCCTGTTTTGAAACTTCTTTTTCAATTCGATTAAGCGTTTCAGTATTTTGCTTATACCCATCAAACAGAGCTTCTATTTTTGGTGCTAAATCATTTTCAAACCTTACAATATCAGTTTTATCAACCTTTTCATCTAGCTTTTTGTTGACTATCTCAAACTGTTGTTTCATTTCAGCATATATTTTTTCTATTAAATCAAAAACTTTATCTTCCACTGGGAACTCACACTCCTTTGAAATAATTATATCACGAAATCTTAAATATTGTAAAAGGTATTTGAATTATATAAACAAGAATAGCTTATAAAAGATTTATTATAGGCTGTTTAAATGATAATGGTATTGTATTCTGTAATAATTAAAAATGGTCTTTGAAAACACTATTATATAGTAAGATATAGAATTGATAGTTGACTATAGGTTAATAATAAATATGTATTGCTTGAACTATACTAATTTAATTCACACTTGTTTAAAAGCATGAATAGAATGTTAGATGCACTGACAAGTAAGAATTATTTCTAGCTATACAAATAGAAACCTTAAGGAGACTATGATGAGAAAGTATATAATTGCATATTTAATTATAATAGTGTTGTTGACAGGCTGTTCTGCACAGAACCCAACAGAACAGATTAAAGCGAGTCCGACCTATACCGAGAATAGTACTTCTCTTGAATCCAAACCTTTCAATACAAATCAAACGAAAGTACCGAGCAAGGGTACAACTCAAGCATCAAGTAAATCCACTGTATTAGCTCCTACTGAAGGTAAATATAAGAAAATCGAAGTGGATGGGGGTGATAGAAGTGGAAGCAGAAAAGCGATGGTAGTTGTAGATGTGGGCTTCGGAGATAGGGAGTACTGGGCTTATACTAATGAATATGGGCAACTGGTTCGAGTGACAGCTAAGCAAATTGTTCCTCAGGATGATTCCAAGGAGCCTGTAACGGCTGATGGTCGCTACTATGCAGATGAAGCCAATGTACCTGGCACGGAGCGAGAAGACCTAGATCAAGGACATGTTATTGCAGATTCCTTGGGTGGTGTCTCAAATGCTTATAACATAACACCACAGGACAGTACATTAAATCGTTATGGCGACCAGGCATATATGGAAAAGGTAATTCGAGACGCTGGTGGGTGCACGAATTTTGAAGCTATAATCTCATACCCAAATACTAAGACACAGATTCCAAATCATTATCATTACACCTATACGATAAAGGGAAATGTCATCACAGAAGATTTTGATAATGTGAACCCTGATGAGGTGAATAAGTCTTTAAACGAGAAAACAGCGGAAGAGCCAAGGACTACAACCAAACCATCTACTGCAGATGAGAATAAAAACCTTGCTGCTGTAGATAAAAATCATAATGGTAAGGTGTCGATAGCAGAGGCAAAAGCTGCTGGGTATAAGATGCCAATCAAAAAGGGGCACTGGTTGTATAAATATATGGATGATCGTGATGGAGATGGTTTGGTTGGCGAATAAAATAGCAAACTTGACACATCTTAATAAGACATAAAACTTATATATCAAAATCTTTCTGATACCGCAAATTCAGTCAACTGAATTTGCGGTATTATCGTGTAAATACCATATTAGTATGAAATTTGAAATAACATCATAAAGTATTAGCCAAAATTGTTAAAATACAGGAATATAAAGGGTTTGGACTAATTATGTAATAAGATTGTAATATTTACAGAGCGTCGAAATATGATATAATTTACAAAAAAATATGAAAAGGTGGGTAATTATGAAAAAAGTTCTCTCAGCGGTTTTAGTACTTGGTATTTTGCTAAATGTTTTTTGCATACCTAGTTTTGCAGCCAATGAAAACACATACAACTTTGTTCGACTAGATGATGGAAGTGGAAACAAATTTTATGGAATTGCTAATGTTGGTAATACAGTTATTGTAACATCCGCTAATGGTAAGTACATACTTTCAAAGGATGCTGGCGATACTTGGGTTGATAAAACTACCAATATCCTGCTTCGACAGATTTGTTCAGATGGTAAAAGATTTGTAAGTCTAGACTCCAATGGAAAAGTATATGTATCTCTTGATGGAGAAACTTGGAATACAAGTGTAAAAGTTTGGAACTCAACTGTTACAATTTTTGATTTTGATGGAAAGTATTTTTATCTTGGTTATTCTGATGGGAAGCTATTTCGCTCTATAGATGGTACAACATGGCATAACATTTGTACTACTTTACCTTCAGACGCCTTTGACTTAGCAGTAAACTATGATAAAAATATTTATGCTTTTATACTTAATAAAAACAATGTAGTTAAATATACAAGTGACTTTAAAACCTACAAAAACTTTACTGTTAGTAATTTTAAGGATTCTTACTGTGATATTTTGTACTATAACGGGACTTGGTATTTTTCAATGCTATTTGGAAAAGCTGCTACCTCAAAGGATCTTGTAAGTACACAGAAGTTAGTAGATAACTTCCAAGAGTATTCGCATTCAAACAAAGGGAATTATAACTCCAACCTTGTTAAAATGATTAATAAGAATAGTAAAGTATACGTGATGGGTTTCTTTGGAAAGATTAGGGACATAACAAATATGTCATCAATCACTAAAGTTACTAATGAAATTACTTTGACTGATCGTCTAGGAGCACACTTCACAAATTTAGTGTCAATAGGAGATAGTTTTATATCCTATAGTTCTTGTGGCGAAATTTTCAAATATAAAGATAATAGTTGGAAGCTCGTTTTTGGAAAACAAAGCATGTCTTATAATATAAATAGTATACCTGAAAAGAAGGCTGTTTTAGCTCTTTCTGATAATAATTTAATTTTACTTGAAGCAGGTAAGATAACAAAGGATGAGAAAATTAATCTTTCTAGTAATGGTTGGTCTTTCTATGATAATACTCTGAAGGTTAAAGGCCCATCTTGGTATACTGCAACAACTACTGACTTTGTTAAGTGGAATTTAAGTTCCAATGTGTCTAACGATTTTGCATGTTATGACTTCGCGGAAAGTAAAAAAACTAGTATGATTTGTATTTCTGCATCAAAAGATGTTTACGCTTTTAAAAATGGTTATTATTCCTTATTAAAGTTACCACTTGCTCCTATAAATGTTGAAAATATTAATGATGACATTTATGTAGTAGGCAATGGTGGTGTTGGTGTGAAAATTTCTGATAATATGAAAACTACTTCCTTTAATGTGAATAAAGAAACGTGTATAAAGATTATTAAGGGTAAAGATACGTTTGTTGTATTACATAAAAATGCTATCAGTACATCTAAGGATCTCAAGACCTGGACTACTTCTAAAATATCAGATAGCTATTCATTAAATGACATTACCTACGATGATAAAAATAAAAACTATATTATTGCATGTTCAAATGGAACGCTACTAACCTCAAAGGATTTGAAGAGCTGGTTTATAACTGACTTGAATATTACCGTCCCTGCCTACGGAGTTGCAGCTTATAATGGGTATGTTTATGTTGTTGCAGACGGCGGAGTATTGCTTGCTTCAGACAAGCTGGCAACTACAAGTAAGAAAGCAGTTGTATCAACATTAAAGCTAGATAACAAGGAGACAACTGTATTCGTCGAAAATAACAAGCTTCAGTTAAATCAAAAACCATTTGTTGAAAAAGGGATTACAATGGTTCCAGCCAAGGATATTGTCATTGCTCTTGGAGGAACATTAGAGCTTAAGGGAAACAAGGCTACTATAGTGCTGAACGATAAAACAATAGTAATAAATGCCAATAGTGACAAGGCAACTGTGAACGGAAAATCAGTAACAATTGGTGCAAAAGCAAAAGTTGTTGGAGGAAGCATTTTTGTTCCGGTTCAATTTATTTCTAATAATTTAAACTGCGATTTGTATGTTGAGGGCTTCTCAAATACAATTTATATTTCAGCAAAATAAAATTTTAACCTTATTACAAATATAGAACGGTTATAACGATTATCATTTTGAATTTATTTATTATATCAGTAGAGCTTCATTTTTGTTTTAAGAAAAAATGAGGTTCTACACTATTTTTGATTCTGGTGCAAAAAAATTGGCTATAGTGAAAAATTTTGTAAAATAAGTTAAAAGGGCGATTGTTGCTCAAATTTCAATGGGATGTTATGGTAGGAAAAATTTTTTGCTATAAAGTTATTATTAAATAAATAATATACAAAAAAATGTTATATAAACGGAGAAATGTGGTAAAATAAATACTTGTTATTTTTTATGATAAGTAAAGGTGGATTATTTTATGGAGAAAAGAAGAAGCGGCTTTACAGGAGGAGTTGGATTTGTTCTTGCTGCAGCGGGAAGTGCCGTTGGATTAGGGAATTTATGGAGATTTCCATATTTAGCTGCGCAATATGGCGGTGGTATTTTTATTTTGGTGTACATCATTCTGGCATTGACATTTGGTTTTGCGTTGATGACAACTGAAATTGCAATTGGCAGAAAGACAGGATTGAGCCCTATTCTTGCATATGGAAAACTACATGAGAAATTTGGGTTTTTAGGGTATATTGCAGCCATAGTACCTATTATTATATTGCCATACTATAGTGTAATCGGCGGTTGGGTAATTAAATATATATTTACTTATAGTAGCGGAGGTGGTGTGGAAGCAGCAGGTGACAGTTATTTTGGGGCATTTATCGGAAGTACATCATCACCTCTTTTCTTTTTTATTGCATTCTTATTTATTACATTGATTGTAGTAGTAAGCGGTGTTGAAAAAGGGATCGAAAAGATAAGTAAGATATTAATGCCTATTCTGCTAATACTTATATTAATCATTTTATTTTATATTCTAACTATGCCAGGTGCTTTAGCAGGGGTTAAATATTATCTTCTTCCTGATTTTTCGAAGTTTTCGTTCATGACAGTATGCGTTGCAATGGGACAAATGTTTTATTCTATGAGTCTTGCTATGGGAATAATGATTACCTATGGCTCATATATAGGGAAAAAAGTTAATCTAGGCAAATCTGTAAATCGTATTGAGTTTTTTGATACATTAATTGCTTTGCTTGCTGGA
>JAEWZA010000088.1 GCA_023395575.1 Bacillota bacterium | reverse complement strand
CTTATAGAGAGGGCGAATCAAGTCGTTTCTTTAATGGGAAAGAAAATGAAAGGGCATCGGGAAAAAGAACAGAAGAACACTACCATACCGATGAGCTTAAGCTGGAATTTCTTCAAAGATACGGATGGTTGACAGATGATGAAGATGCTAAGGCTAATAGCGCAAAATTCAAGCCAGAGAAATAACAAGGTGGATTAATTATGCTATATTCCAATTCAACAGAGGGAGAGATTCTATCACCAGAAAACAATCCTGTTGTGATGAGCCTGTTAAATTTTCAATTACTGTGTGCAAAATACAATTTGACTAAAAATGATACACTGCAATTGCCAAACTACCAATATCAGATGTATTGGAAATAAAAACATGTGAGGTATCAACTATGACAGATAAAAGTACAATTTATCACTATTGTAGCGCAAATACACTTATAGCCATTATTAAAAGTAAATCTATTAGGTTATCTGATTTGAACAAAACTAATGATTTCCAAGAGAAAAAGTGGGCATCTCATTTAATATCTAAAGTTTTAAGGGATCGCATTAAAGCTAATAATATTAATTTTGATTTGGAAGAAGATTATTGGTACAATGATTCTTCGTCAACTCATTTGCAGTATTATAAAAATGAAATGAATAGTATTCTATTTAATGAAAAGCCCATTTTCATATCTTGTTTTTCTCAAATAGGTGATTTATTAAGTCAATGGAGAGCATATGGACAAGATGGTACAGGAATAAGCATAGGGTTTGATTACAAAAAAATGAAATCATTACATAATGGCAAAGACATATTACTAGAAAAAGTATGCTATAAAGAAGTCTCACAGGAAAAGAAGCTTGGTGCTTTGATTGATAGCGCGATATCATATATGAGGGATATGTTTTCAGAGGATCAAGTAAAAATATCTCAAGACTTTAATGTATATTTTGAAAATGAATTTGATTGTTTCTGCGAAGTGTTGTTAGACTATATAGGGCAGGTAGGATGCACCATTAAAAATCCTGCATTTTCCGAAGAAAAGGAAATTAGAGTAATTTACGATGCTAATTTTCCTATACGTGAAATTGAAGGTGACTGGGAATTAAGTGAAGCTGAATGCTTTTTCCAAAATAATAGGAATGTGGATGACTTTATATTTAAATCTATAGACTATTTTTATAGAGATAATCAACTGGTACCCTATTGTGACCTGGATTTCAGCAAGATTATCAATCAAAATATAATAAAAGAAATAGTAATTGGCCCTAAATGTGGATTTTCTATAGATGATGTATATTACTTTTTATTTATTAATGGATTTGACGCTAACCTCATAAATATAAGAAAATCTGCAGCTACGTACAGGTAGAAATAAAGCGGAGGCACCTTTCGTTAACTTTGGTAAAGTGCCTTGTTTGCTTTTAACATTATTCTTTAATATTCACCGTCATGCTGGACTTGGATTCAATAGTGAATTTGTCATCATAGAGGGTGGCTTTTCATTCAGCCGCAGAACAAACGGCTCATCGTATTCGGTGAAGGGGATGGGTTGTTCCGGTAGAAAAGTGTTTATGTAAGGGGAGAAAAAACAATGAAGATCTTGAATGTAAATGGGGTATAAAAGCACAAATTAGCCTCACGAAAAATCACACGATATGTAATAAAGTTATTCAAGTCTAGTGGACGAAGTAACGGCGAAACCAAGATTGTAGAAGCACTGTGCGAAGTAAAAAAACATTTCGATAAATTCTTAGAAAATGCAGAAAATCCTTTCAAATCAGCAACAAATCAAACTATCTCACTATTAGATAAAAAAATTCAGAAATTGATTAACCAGCTCGAGAGCTTGCCCAAAGACCAATCCGTTTCAATGATAATTGAAGAAAATATCCGGAGGCTTTTAAAGCAAAGAACTGCGGAAGTATGGAAAATTGCTTGTGTTGATGATTTTGAAGCCAAGAACACAAAATTAAAATATGAGCTGATGAAATTTAAAAAGAAGCCACAGGAATTTGATGGTGAGCTTTTTAGAAAAGTAATAGACCACGTAACGTTTTTGAGTAAAGACAGAATAGTGTTTCATTTTATAAATGGGATAGAGATTGAAAAGGTTGTGAAATGATGTTTGATTGAGGGTAGTAATGTGGAATTTAATAGATTGAGTGTATAGAAATTTCCGGTTGGGGTGTTGTTTTGCCCTAACCGGTTTTTTTATTTTTAGGGCATTTTCTGCCTTAATGATTAATTGGAAAGTGGGATTTCTCGAAAAAACTAAAAAGGAAAAGTTAAAACTATGTTACCATTTGCAGGAAAATAAAATTATATGTTGAATAATTCCTTTATAAGTAATAAGAACGGGAAATGTGGTTATTAGATAAAGGAGGAAAGTATGGGAAGCCAAGATGGATTTTCTCAATTAATAAATTTATATATATCATACTTCAATATTATCAACTTCGATGCAACATGTATTATAAAAGTTGTTAATGATATATTTATAGAGAGAGTTAGATTATGTAATAGTTTAGAAGAGAACACAAAGCTAGAAAAAGGAAAGGATAATTATAAAGATTTAAACGGTTTAGTAGTTTTCCCAGATGAAATTGATAAGAATTTTTATATATTAATTAAACATGCACGAGTAAATGAGAATCTGGATTTCGCAAAGACATTATGTCATGAATTTACACATGTAATAGATTTCGCTGATTATATGAAACATTACTCGCTTACTACATTAAGAATGGAACCAAATATAGAAGATTATAATAGCTATGAGATTTTGAGCGAGTTTAAAGCCAGATATAGGAGTTTCGTTATATATTTTCATTTAGTTGATTTTCCACATGTTTTAGAGAGCTATGATATATTATGTGATGATTATTTTAAACTAATAAAGGATAGGATTAATAAAAAAGATTATGGTAGGTGTCTATATTTTTTATCACAGTTTCTAGGTCAATATGAAGCAATCAATATGTATTTCAAATTACAACTTCCATTACCTAAATTTATATATAATTTAAATTTAGAATCATTATGCAAGAAAATTATGGAGGTTACTGATGAAGAAAGTTTATTCAATAAGACAATCGAAGTTATAAATGAAGTTGAAAAACGGTTTAAATCTGAATACTTATAAGTTATATATACCTGATATATGCACCGAACGGTTCTGTTGCAAATAATACTTAAACAGGAATGATTTTTGTAATCAGGCGAAATGACTTTTATTTCACTAATATTTTATGCAATACCAAAAAGCTGGTTAATCAATATAACTTCATAAGTCAATTACATTTAAAATTAGACCTACAATTTAACCTCAAGTAATTGACTTTGTTATATTTGATGTACCAGCTTGCCCTTTATGTATCATGTGAAGAGTTTCAACTTCAGCAATAATCGAACAGGCAGAGTTGAAATTCTTAAAACCAAGCATATAGTTGGTGACTCGTTTGATGTGCCTGTGATCCTGTTCGATTATATTGTTTAAGTATTTGACCATGCGATGCTCTACTTTACAAGATAAATTACCACAATATTGTTCTTCAATAATAGCAACTTCTGTGGCAGCATATTTGTCCGTTGTTATAAATCTTGGCATGGAATTATGAGGAGAGGAAAGGGCTCTTTTTAAGAACTTTTTGGCTGATTTTTTATCGCGGTTAATAGACAACCAAAAATCTATAGTATTACCAGAGGAGTCTACAGCAC
>JAEWZA010000074.1 GCA_023395575.1 Bacillota bacterium | reverse complement strand
GCCGCTTCCTTCAAACCCTTTTTCCACCATAACTTCCAGTACTTCTACTACCGGAGCTTCATACTTCATTTCTTTTTCCATTTTCATAATCACAAAATTTAATTGTTAGTAATATTAAAATATCTCTTCATTATTAACTGGTAATGTCATGTCTGCACCGCTATAAGAATTCAATTCCTACCCTAACCATCCTTTTACTATTTTCCTATATAAATAGGTGTGATAAAATCACTTTTCAGCCTGCAAAGTAATGAACAAATTTCCTAAATATATTTTGCGTGTATTTTATTGAATATCTATGTGTTACAAATAGGACATAACGGCCTGTCACAAGAAGGAAAGAATTTATCAAAAGCAACGGATAGAGACTATAAAGCTGATATGCAATAATTTACATAGTCATTAATAAATGGCAAATTCTAACTGTTTATGCATATTGGCACTGTTATTTAACACCATAAATCGTGATATAGAATCATTGTATAGTATTGGTATTCAGCAGATAACACTGCTATTTCAGTATAAATAAGTCTATTCCCATAATTCAGATTAGCACCAATATCAGACACCGATAACGAAAAATATGATTACAAGTAAATTGAAATAAATCAGCTTTAAATCATTACTTTTCGGTTTTGAGCAAGAGTATCTCAAACTCCTCCGCCTGAAAGGGGAGGTGCCCGTAGGGCGGAGGGGTCTTACATCCGAAGGAGCTTTCACAGTGCACAGTTACCCTCTGCTTATGTAAGACCCCCTCCCCCCTACGGGGTACTCCCCCTTTCAGGCGGGAGAGTTTGAGATACTCATGCTTATCATTTGCTTCCTTCCTTTCGCCTTAGGAACCTAATTCAACTGTTGTTCCTTATTAATAGAAAAATTTCTTATGGTTAACCCTCAAGTTCCTATTCATTGAGAGAGAAGTTCCTTTAGGTTATTAGAAAAGTATAATCAAAAGTTCTGATTATATAACCTAAACTTTTGATTATATAATCAGAACTTGCGGTTTTACAATCAGAACTTTTGATTATAGATTAAAATAAGGGCAAAAATAGTTTGCCCTTAACCTTATGAGATTTTCATCTTCGACTTAAACAGAATTGATTTACGAACAAATGATAAGTAAAATCACCCAAAGATAAACGAAAGTAGTGCAGTAAGCAAAGAACTTACAATAAGATGGCTTTCTCTTTTTTCAGCAGATGAACAAAATCAGACATCAGTTCTTTGCTAGACGCCCTCATATAGCGTTGAAACGCTTGAAAAGAACGATGTCCGGAAAGGGACATCACATAATTTATTGGATAGCCGCGCTTGTAAAGATTAGTCACACAACTTCTCCGGGCCGTATGGAAACTAATCATCTCATATTTAGGGATTGCTACAATGGTTGTTTCCCCGCCACGATGTTCCTTATGATTGATTGTTTCGTCAATACCACATCGGGCAGCAAGGCTCTTTATGATTTTATTGGCCTTCATCTTGTTGATAACAGGAAAGCCCATTTGCTGATAGCGGGCAATGAGCGATGCTATCTCTTTTAAGATCGGGATCTCAACCAACTCTTTTGTTTTTTTCTGATAGAGTGATATGATGCCGTTGTTGATAGTTGCCTTGTTCAATTGCTGGATATCACTGATTCTTAATGCTGTATAGCAGGCAATAATAAACATATCCCGCACCTCGCGCTCCTGGTCATTCTCGGTTCTCACTGAAGAAAGCTTTTGAACCTCTTTCTCTTGCAGATAGATCTGCTCACTCGCATCGGCAGGTAGTGTGGTCTGAACCTTCAAGAAGTAATTGTTCGTTGTCATCTCATTATCATAAGCACGGTGCAGCAAGTTCTTAATTACTTTAAGGGTATTCACAATAGTATTCTGAGTGTAGTGTTTCTCAGCTTTTCCATAGCTAAATTCATAAAGATAGTTAGTGAAATCTGTAAAGAATCTCTTGTCAAAATCATCAAACGAGCTGATAGGGGTCTTCCGTGTCTTATTATAGTCCTCCAAACGGCCTAAAGCCGTAAGGTAAGTAGCCTTAGTGCTTTCAATGCCACGCCGCCCTTTTCGGTTCACACCTTTTTCATACTCCTTTACCAACCCCTTCAGACAGCTAAGTGGATTTTGTAGAAGGTGTTCTTCTTTCTGATTTTCGTCGACGATCTGCCGTACAATGGCCGAAGACAGATATTTGCCCTTCGTGGCTAGTTGATCATCCGCTTCATATACAGCCATTACAAGACCGTCAAGTTGTTCGTTGATACGCTTCAACCGAAGCCTTTCCCGCAAGTTCAGACGCCCGGTCTGGCTGCATCGGTAGGCTTCACGGCTCCAATACTTAGGCTCCACACGCAGCTTGGTGTAAATTCTGATACGCTTCTTGTTGATGGTCGTCACGAGCATGATTTGCGTTAGTTTATCTTCTTCGCTGACTTGCTTCAGGTTGAATCTTAATTTCAAGCCTGTTTCTTCTTTTTTGTTCAGTGGAATTTGTTTCATAATCATTAATGCTATAGGTACGTACATAAACAATAAAACTCCCCATTTTCTTGATAGGAAAGTTTAAGAAAAACTATATAAAAAGTATGTGATTTTGCCTTATTTATAGGTAGAAGTAAAAAAAAACTTTTGATTTGTTTGTAGATGTCAATAGATTCGTTACCTTTGGACCGCAAAAGGATCTTTTATAAAAAGATATTTTATAACAAAATATGAAATTAAAGGTTCTTCCGATACATTCAGGTACTACAAAGGTCGAATTTGTTGCTTTTTTGTCGAATTAGATAAAAAAATAACGAATTATTTTGAATTTAGGAAATTTATCCACCATTCTTTATCCCAATATTAAAGACTTTTAGATTAGCAAAACATGTGTATTTTATAGGCTATACTCTTTACAAATACAACATCGGATATATATACATATATTATATGATATTCCAAAAGTTGAAAGAAGCTATATCAAAAGCATAGAAATGTTATTCTCAGGCTATATTTCGCCAAAGATTTATTCAATAATTCCACAACGACTTAGAGAATCCACCCATTTTTGAGCATCAATCAAAGCCTGTTCCTTAGGAATTTCATAATGATTGATTAATATATGCGCTGCATCTTCTAAAGTAAAATCACTCTGTTTCAATTTATTCCAAAGCATCAAAGCTGAATTGTTGAGTGAAATAACTTTAGTCATGTCAGCCTGTGACTTCCCTTGCTCAACAATAAGGTTTTCACCAGCAATTTCCCGAACTTTATAAGTACTTTTAATTTTCATAATGATAAATGTTAAGTAAATAATTTAATTTCGCAAAGATAAACATTCTCTTTCAAACGGTCTATTGTAAAAACAAAAAATAGTTAATATATCAAGCCAATAATTTAGTATAGTTAACTAAATTACAAGCAATAAACTTTCTCCTTCACGTCTCTGTGAACCCAAGAGAAGTGGTCTTAATATAGCTTATAGTTATTGGATATAGACTTACGTAAGTTTCTTTCTTGATATAAGTGTCAGAATATGGTGCTATTTATGCCTTCTAGATAACCTGCTCTATATTTAATAAAAATATTATTTATTTATAAATTAGAATATTACTATAGATTCTTTTTATTCGATTCGGTGCTAAAATCTAGTGTCACTATTAATAAGAACTAGAATCTGCTATTTACGATAATTTGTATAAAGCGCAGTATACCAATATACTAATATATTTATTAGTATATTGATAATTATCTTTTCTATTGATGTTAAGCCCACTAATACAATCGTATAAACCTGATTATTAGCTTATTATTTGTAAAATATATTTAGGAAATTTGTTCATTACTTTGCAGGCTGAAAGGTGATTTTACTACACCTATTTATATAGGAAATAGTAGAGGAACGTTTAGAGTAAGAATTCAATTCTTATAGTAGTGCAGACATGACATTACCAGTTAATAATGAAGAGATATTTTAATATTACTAACAATTAAATTTTGTGATTATGAAAATGGAAAAAGAAATGAAGTATGAAGCTCCGGTAGTAGAAGT
>JAEWZA010000072.1 GCA_023395575.1 Bacillota bacterium | reverse complement strand
ATTATCTAATATTAACGAACTATACTAAACTTTTATTTCCTAACAATAATATTTTCAATAATTATTTTCTATCAAAGCCTTTATTTATAATCCAGAAGAAGTTTTTACAACCAAACAACTTAGTTTTCATACTAAAAAAGTCAGACTTATTGACCATAAACAAGAAGTTTTCAGGATAATTATTAGAAGTGCCCTAAAGGATTAAGCTTTTTACTTCCCAACAATAAATTTTCCACTAATAGTTTTGCCATTAAGAGATACATTATAAGTATAAGCTCCTGCATTAAGATTAGAAACATCTACCCTGTTTCCCTGCTTAGCACTTAGTTTTGCTTTCTTAACTAACTTTCCTTGCATATCAAATAGCTCAATTTCTCCCTTTTCAAAATTAGTTGCTTCTATATCAACATAGACATAATCCTTTGCAGGATTAGGATAAACTTTTATTGTTTCCTTTTCTCCTGTTTCAATATTGGTTAAACCTATTAAACCTTTTGGATTAAATTTTATTAGCCATGCTGTTACATTATAAGGTGAAAAAATATAACCAGTTGTTGCCATAATAACCTCTCCATCATCTGTAATTTTCATCCCTCTAACATAATTATCTTTTATATAATTACTTGGAAATGTAAGTTTGTATTGAAAATTAATATTACCATTTGAACTGAAATTTAATAATGTCAAGCCATTATCTACATAGTGAGTATAAATAGAATCGGTGTTATTAAATACAAATCTATCTTTGCTAAAATCATCATTATTTTGTGTATCAACATTAGTTGTAGGCTGAATGATTGTATTAATAATTTCTTTAGTATTTTTATTGTATATATTTATCTTTATTTTTTCACCCACTTGAAATAAACCTGCAAAAGTTGTATCGTTTATTGTTATTATGTTATTTCGATGCAAACTAATATATACTATATCATTAAGTAAAGTATCTGTAAATGGACCTCTTGGAATACTATCTTCAATTTCTAAGGTTTCCTTATTGATATATGAAATACCATCATAATTAAAATAACCATCAAGATATTCTGGTAAAATTACAATTTTTTCTAAAAGCAAATGTTCTCCCACTTCACAAATACGAAATGGTATTCCCCTTGCTTTAAGAGGATAAATTTTTGAATTCAATATATTTCCTAATGTATCAATAATAATGAATTTAAGTGCATCCGTGCCTTCGCTGGAAGGGTATTTAGTTTGTGTAACAATTAAAAATTTATTATTGATCAATTTCCTATAACTAATGCTTGCAGAACTGTTCCGGTTAATCCATAGAGAATCTCCATTGTTTTTAACCCATAAATCTTTATCAATTATATTATTTCCGTTTCTATCAAAACATCTAAATTTTAATGTATCTTGATTTAAAAAACTTATACGATAAAATTTATCATTAATTTTATGCTCAAATGATTTTAATACAATTGGTGGGTAATTTATCATTGTGCTTGAAATAATATTCAAATCTTTATCTAACGATATAATTTTAGAATTTTCAAGGGTTTGGTCAAAATATGATACCCAAATAGTATCGTCATCATAATTATTTATTATAGAAATTTCTGGCATATCCCCAGTAAATTCATTTGCCTTAAATTTATCATTTCGAAAAATTTCGGTAAATGTTTGTGCGTTGATATTTACTGCGATGCATGTAAATATAAGAAATAATAATCTTTTCATATTCGTTAAAATTTTAAATAATACTACCTGAATAGTATCAGGTAGTATTATTATTTATGAGTTTAGATATGTACAGGTATTCTAGGATTAATATCCACTACATCAGCAATAGATAATGCCGCAGCATAACGCATAAAAGGTTGTTCTCTATGCTTAAATCCATAGGTAGCTTTAGAAACATATAAAAAGAATGCTTTCCAAGAATTGCTACCATCATCAGGGTGCTGATAAACACCCTGACATAAACTTGGTATATAATCACATAGAGTCCTATCTCCTAATTGTCCACGTGTATTAGACATTTGATATAAGTCAGGAAATAATGCTAATACTGGAGGGATTAATACATTTGCAATACCTTGTGCATCATAATATACAGTAGTTGGAGGTGTTACAATATTATCATTTAAACAATCATAATTATTCTGATAAGCTCGCCCTTCATATTCATTATTATCATATTCAACATAACGCAAGTGAGTGTAGTAAGTAATATAACTACTTCTTTCAAAATTAAATCTTTCTCTAATTGGTTTCTGAGAATATTGATATACATTACGTTCAATAACTGAACCGCCTTCAGTCCATGGTTCATTCCATTGAGTTTGTCCATTAACATACCATTGTCCCCAAGGAGATTCTATGCCAGCAGGAACGCTAATTGCATCATTTGCTCCATGAAATTCAGGAAAGAAATAAGGATATCTGAAAAAATCTGGATGTGGAGGTACTGGCAATATATCTAATCCAAATGTAACAGATGTAGAGTTAATCTCTTTTACATACATATCTGACAAAGAAAGTGCTTTTCCTCTCATTGTTCTTAATAAGTTAACTGCAAAGTCCTGAAATTTACCTTTCAATTCTCCTCCTACTACATTTCCATTATTAACAGGAACAGTGAAGGTAAATGTTCTATCTTCAGTGTTTGGCTCTGTAGCTACTGAATTTGCTTTGTCTATAACTCCATAGTTTACGTAAGCTTCCATTATGTATAGAGCTTTTTCTATAGGCATATCGGATATGGTAGATGATGGATCATTGACTACTTTATCAAAATCTTCTAACATCGCTTTTGTTTCGGCATCAGAATAATCTTTCATCTCATATTCAGGATATGGTCTTTTATTATCTCCTTGAATTGCATTCTTTTTATTGAATGTTGCACCTGAAGAATTAGAATTAAAATCATCTTCGTTGGTGCAGGCTACTGCGAATATAACTAATAAAGTTACAGTTAAAATTTTCTTTATATTTTTCATTTTGAATGAATTTTGAATTAATATATTTTTGCTCTTTTTCTCTTTTGAGGTAAAAGGTTATAGGTTTTCAGGTGAGATTAAAAAGAGACTTTATTTAATGAATAAAGTTGTCTGAAAACCTAAGTCAAACGAATTTGTTCTTGCATAAATAGAATATCCCATACATACATACATACATACATACATACATACATACATACATACATACATACATACATATGTATCTAAATAAGTATTGACAATAGGATATGTCAATATTAAACTAATTAAACTTGAATATACAGCTAATAATCTTCTATTATTAGCTGAGTTAAAAAATAATACATTTGATAATCTTATCATTATTATTAATATTCAATTTCAAGTTGCAAATGTATATCTTTATTTTTATAAAACAAATTTTTTGAAAATATTTTTACTTTTTGGTTGGAAATATTCTTGTTTTTTATCATTGATGTCTGGTAAAAACCTGAAACAAGACCTTTGCAAGGCAAAAGCTCATATTAAAACAGGACTTACCAGCTTTTCAGGTTGTGTCCAATTGCCAAGAAAATGATAGAAGATAAGAAAAAGGAGCACGAATAAGAAGTTTCAGCAAAATAGAACTTCGTTTCAGTAAATTATAACTTCGTTTCAGTAAAATAAATCCTTGTTTTATTCTCTTAAAACAAAGTTTTAATGTGGTTATGGTATGGAGTGGAGGGATACTATGGTATATACCATAGGGCAATTGGGGTATATACCGTAGGAGTTATTGGGTATATACCACAGATATTTGTATAAAAAAGGGAGAATTTTTAAGGTATTTTTATTTCTCTTTAATGTAATAATAAAGAATTTGGCTGTGGCTTCTTTACTTTTGCAAAGGTACGAAAATTTCTTTGTTTTGTCAACCTTATTTAAAATATTTCATCTGCACAATTATTAATTGCGAATTTGCTAATTACACTCATAAAATCAAGTTTATAAAAGTCTGTCGTGCAGTATTTACAATCACACACTATATTATTATAAGAAATTGTAATTCCAGTCTTATGATAAGGCATCTGAATATTAATTTGAGGCAAGAATTTGATTGAAGAATGGTTTTGGGTCTATTACTCCAAAGAGGTTAAGGGCGGTTAGGATGATGACTACTATTATTACCCAACGAACAAAATTTGCTCCTTTTTTGAGGGCGAATTTGGTTGCAATCCAAGAGCCTGCAACTCCTCCTAAGGAATGCAGAAGTCCATAGGTCC
>JAEWZA010000031.1 GCA_023395575.1 Bacillota bacterium | reverse complement strand
GCAATACAATAAATATTCTGGCATTCAGATATCTGATTATATTTATTAATAATTTTATCAGCCATTTTTGTCGTTTTACCTGAACCAGCTCCAGCAACATTAATTTTCATTAACAATATCTCCTTCTTTAGAAGTCAAAAAGTCTAACACTTCTTGAATATGAGCTGGCATCTCCAAATTAGCTAAGTTCCCCGCGGCTAAATCTTTACATAGTTGGAGCATTACTGTCGCTTTTGACCCTCTCCATTTATCAGAAAGCCCCTCCTTGGTTGTTATGTCCCAACCAAATTCTTCTTTAAAATAAAGTTTTAATACACTAAAATTATTACCAGTGTTAACAGTTTCAGGTTCTAAGGTATACTGTATTGTTGTTCTAACACAAATATTGATATACTGATTATATTTATCATGTTCTTTTTGAGCATTTTCCTGAGTGTCAAAATCCCTAATAATCCCTAATCGATTCTTAGAGCCTTGATTAACTTTTAACCAAATATCCATAATATTTTTAAAACCTTTATGAAATGAGATCACTTCAATATCGTTTAATTCTACTTTAGAATCAAGATACGCTCTGATAAAAAGTTCTTCCGATAATCCCTCAACTAAAATACAGTTTTTAGCAAAAAGCAACTTAAACAAATCTAAATTAGGATTCTTAGATAAATAATCTTTTCCATCGTCATCAAGTTCACTTGATAAAGCAAATGCATTGCCGTTATTAACCACAATTAAGTTGTTAAAATCTAACTTATTTATAAATTCAGTGCTATGAGTAGAATAAAACAACTGGATAAGATTGTTATCATTCATAAATGATTTTATAAAACTTACCAAAAGCCTTTTATTATTTATACAGAGATGCGCTTCCGGTTCTTCCATTGCCAGAAGTGAAAAAGCTAAATCACTTTTCTTATCTAATAGTGAATTAAGCAAAACTAATAGAAGTATTAAGTTTCTATAACCTAACCCCTGTGATGATAATTGTTCTCCAGAATAGCCTAATCGAATACTATTTAGCAAAGAGTTCATGGGCGGCATGTTGGGCAAAATTGTGATTTGTCCAAAAAAGTCTTTAGCATTTTCAAGCTCTGTGTTTTCTTGCCAATTTATAATATCTTCCATACCGCTTAAATTTTTAAGTGTTTCAAAAAAATTTGAATATTCTTTTTCAACATTTAATTTGGCCTTGGTATCAAGTTTCATTTGTAGAAGTTTCACTAGTGATTTCGAGCCAAGCTTGTCGTTAGAATTAGAAAAATCATCTCTTTCCGCAATTAATGATGTGTATTTAAAATATTTCAAAGTTTCATAAGAAACACTTGTCCTTTTTTGTGGTACAAGTATTGAGTGGGTGTATAGATTTGTTGGTAGCAAGTTCATTTGCATTTTTTCAAGATTATCTTGATTAAATTCTTCGGAAATCAATATTTCTTTTACTTGGCTTAAAATATCTTTTAAACTCTTAGGATAAAATTCATATAATAGTCCATATTTAATTACTCCATCATTATCTACCTCAAAACATATGTCTTTTACAAAATACAATTCAATATCTGTGGGGGCTAATGTTACCTCAACAGAGACTTTTGGTAGATGTCGTGAGAATTCATCTATATTCAAAGAGTCTGATTTAATATCTTCTTTGTGTTCTAATAAAAAATTATAATATGATTTTTTCGCATCGTTGTTAATATCAGACCAAGATAATGCTTTCCCAGTATAACCAATTTCATACGATAAAAAAGGAAGCGTTACTGCCTTTAATAAGTTGCTCTTTCCACTATTGTTTTGTCCGATGATAGCTACTATGTTATTTAGCTCAATATCAACACTGTTAATGTTTCTGTAATTTTTAATACTCAATTTAGAAATTTTCAAACTAATATTCTCCATTCATTAAAATGTTTTACAATATTTCAAAATGATATTGAGTAGCTAATCAAAACATGTAAACCTATTTTTTGTACTACTCCTCTTATTAACTTTCCATTTCTATAACTACAAAATTCTAAACATCCAATTATTAGCCTTATACGAAGTTCGGTAATAAGATCACAGCATTGATAATAGTATATTATTCTTTATACTCTCAGCAAGTTTATCCCTTCTAACATTTGGTATGTCTCCAATGCAAATTCATCTGTCATTCCACTCACATGATCAACAATCAAATGGATTCTCAACCACCATTCGTATACCAAAAAATCTTCAGTTTTTGTCTTATCAAGTTTGTCAATAGCATACCAGTATGCTTTTACATATCGCTTTCCAATTCTATTAAATAAACGCCTTTCAACATCAAAATTGTCCACTTGCTCTTGATTTGCAATTTTTTCAAATGTGAGATATGGTATCTTTAATAACCGCCCATAATTCCGTAATATTCCAGTTATAACTGCAAATCCAGTTAGTTCAATGCTCTCAGCTTCGATAGAGGAATACAAGATTTTCCTTGATACTTTTTTTATTGTATTTAAAACACTGCCCATCCCATTCTGAGGAATTAACTCTTTAGCAGTACCATTATAGAAATCC
>JAEWZA010000513.1 GCA_023395575.1 Bacillota bacterium | reverse complement strand
TTCAGTATTGATAATTTGAAGGGTGGAATGATTTCTATCTTAATTGGTGGGGCGGTTTATATTTTTATTGTCCGTATTTGTCTGATGACCAAAAATGAAAACGGGGAAACGGTTTATATTGATGCATGGCCAAAATGGCTTGACCTTGAAGAATTCATATACAGACCTGTTTTATTGAAAGTATTGCCGTTCTTATTTGGAATTATATGCAGATTTTTAGACAGCCTGCTTGACTGGATGGTTATTTTTCTTAGAAAAACGGTATACAAAGATAGGAAAATACCGCATGAATTACCAGAAGGTACAAGATTAACACACGCATTGGGAATGATATTAAATCATATTTATAGTTTTTCCCATAAAGGGAAGAAAAAAACAGGAAATAATTCTTACATTCATATTGCAGCTGTAAAAAGAGAAGAAATAAGAGAAAATGTAATGATAATTGAACGAAGTTTATCTTTTGGTTTATTTATGTTTTGTCTCGGGCTTTGTATAACCTTGGTTTATTTATTATTTTTAAAATAAGTTATGAAAAGTAATCATAGCAGATTTCCATTATATGATGACTTTTTTAATTTGACTTTTATTTCATAGTCTGGGTATACTTATTAGGAATATTTATCATTTAGGAGAAAAGAATATGAATCTATGGGAATTGCTGATTATTGCAATTGGCTTATCAATGGATGCTTTTGCTGTTTCTATCTGCAAGGGCTTATCTATGAAAAAAATGGACTGGAAGAATGCAATAATTGTGGGGTTCTATTTTGGATTTTTTCAGGCGGGTATGCCTTTAATAGGATATTTTTTAGGAATTCAATTTAGAAGTATGATTCAGAATGTTGATCATTGGGTTGCATTTATTCTATTATCATTAATAGGAATAAATATGGTAAAAGAAGCATTGAGTAAATCTGAGGAAGAGGCATGCCCTCTGTTTGATGCGAGAACAATGCTGGTACTTGCACTTGCAACCAGTATTGATGCTTTGGCAGTAGGTGTTACTTTTGCATTTTTGAGTGTTACTATTGTTCCGGCAGTTTGTCTGATAGGGACAACAACTTTTACGTTATCTGTTTTAGGGACTAAGATAGGTAATGTATTTGGAGTAAAGTATAAGTCGAAATCGGAACTTGTAGGAGGTATTATATTGATTCTTATGGGAATTAAGATTTTACTTCAGCATCTGGGAATACTGTAAAGATATCTTTAAGAGAAAGTGAGAAGTTATGGATAAAAGTAAAGATAGAAATCAAAAAGTACTGGTATTAGATATAGATGGTACGTTAACGAATTCCGAAAAAGAAATTACGAAGGCAACCAGACAAGGTATTATTGATATTCAGGAACGTGGCCATATTGTAATATTGGCTTCGGGAAGACCTACACCAGGAATGAAAAGATATGCAGAAGAACTGGAACTTGAAAAATATGGTGGATATTTATTGTCTTTTAATGGTGCAAAAATTATTAATTGTAAGACGAAAGAGATTATTTTTCAGCAGACATTACCTTCTGAAGTTATTGCAGGGATATATCATTTTGCAACAGAATATGATTGTGGAATTATTACATATATGGATGATTATATTGTTTCAGGAAGAAGAATTGACAGGTATCTGGAATTGGAATCCAGAATCAATAATCTTCCTATGAAACAGGTTAATAATTTTGAAGAATATCAAAAATATGATATTAATAAATGTTTGTTAACTGCTGATCCGGAACTGGCAGCTCAATATGAGAAAAAACTGCAGGAAGCATTTAAGGGTGTATTAAGTATCTATCGTTCAGAACCGTTTTTCATAGAAATTATGCCTTTAAACATAGATAAGGCCACTTCTCTTGATAAGATGTTAGCAAGTGTTGGCTTGACCAGAGAAAATGCAATTTGTTGTGGGGATGGTTTTAATGATATGACAATGATTCAATATGCCGGACTTGGAGTTGCTATGGAAAATGCACAGCCGGCAGTTAAAGAGGCAGCGGACTATATTACAAAATCAAATGATGAAGACGGAATTGCACATGTGATTGATAAATTTATTTTATAAAGTAAATAGGATAACAGTACTATAATAAAGTATATGTGTATGAAAAGTGGAATTTTGTATTTATAATACAATTTTCTACTTTTTTTTCATATTTCAGAGCATAGAAATGTAAAAGTAGAAATTATATGATTAATTTGGAATGTGTATCAATAAAAAATAATAAATGAAAAGAGGATGCAAATGGACTTTCCTTTAGAATTAGCAGATAAAATAGTAAAGATGTTAAATCAGGTTACAAATAACAACGTGAATTTTATGAATGATCAGGGAGTTATAATTGCATCAATCCAAAAAAACAGAATTGGATCAATTCATGAAGGTGCAAAGAGGATTATGGCAGGTGAAATAGATGAACTTGCAATTACAGTTGAAGAAGCAGAAAAAATGACAGGAGCTATGCCGGGATATAATGGTGTTGTTACTTATAAGGATCAGAGAATAGGGTGTATCGGACTATCAGGAGACCCGGTAACAATGAAGCCATTACAATATCTGGCGACAATTATTGTCCAGGAAGAATATGAGAAATATATTGCAAATAAAAAGAAAGAAAAAGCAATTGAAAAAATTGCAGGGGAAATTGAGGAAATGTCAGCAGCTGTAGAGGAAGTAACAGCTGGAAGCACAGAAAGCCTGAATCATATTAAGATGATAGAAGAAAAAGCAGACTGTGCAGAAAAATATTTAAAAAATATTACACTTGTTTTGGATTCCGTGAAAAAAATATCAGATAAAACAAAGCTTTTAGGATTAAATGCATCTATAGAAGCGGCAAGAGCCGGAACGGCAGGAAGAGGTTTTTCTGTTGTAGCAAAAGAAATTGGGGAATTGTCAGGCAATTCGATGAGTGCATTAAAGAATATAAATGTTATTATGCAGGAGGTAGGTAATTCCATTATTAATATTGCACAAGGTGTAAGAGATAGTTCGTCAACTCTTCAGCAACAGACTTTAGCTATAGAAAATATCGGATTAAGTTCACAGGAAATTGAAAACGAAATGGAAAGT
The DNA here is from genome assembly GCA_023395575.1 of Bacillota bacterium. GTDB lineage: Bacteria > Bacillota > Clostridia > Acetivibrionales > DSM-1351 > Ruminiclostridium. The sequence continues at coordinate 1,598 of JAEWZA010000513.1, read as the reverse complement.
TTGTTAGAGACAGATTGAAAGTAATATCATCTAATGCGATAAGGGATAAATTGTTATTTTATTCATTTAATGTTATAGTAATAGTTGTAATAAATCTATTACAAGAAATAGCAACTATATGGTGGTGTTTATTATCTCATTAATTGCAGGTAAAAAGTAGGATATTATTAATTAATAATTTTAAGTTTGGAGAAATAAACCGCAAATCTTGAGGGAGAGATTTTGCGGTTTATTCTTTGTGTATGTTTAAGTTAAAGGGGTAACTTATTATTCAAATGACAAAATTTACGGGGGAATTAGCAGATGTTAAATGTTGAACTGGCAGAAAAATTTATAGAAAAAATTGTAATTTATACGGATTATAATATTAACATAATGAATGATAAAGGTATTATCATTGCAAGCAGAGATAAATCAAGGGTCGGAACCTTTCACGAGATTGCATATCAGATTATCAAAGAAGATAAAAACGTTATAGAGGTAGAAATGGATGATACTTATCTTGGTACAAAAAACGGTGTAAATATGGCTTTTTTTCATAAAAATACAAGAATAGGAGTTGTAGGAGTAACAGGCGTACCAGACAAAGTCCGGGAAATAGCAATGATTATAAGGATGTCCTTGGAGACTATGTTTGAATACGAACTATCACAGGAAAAAATCTATCAACGAAAAGGAACCAAGGAGTATTTTATTAATTGCTTAATACATAATGAAGAAAATAAAAAAGAGTTGGATGAACTTTGTCAAATGCTGGGATATAATAGTCAGTTGGTCAGAATTCCTATTTTAATTCAGTTTCAGTGTGAAGTTGATCTGGAATTTATACTTTATAAAATAAAGCAGAGCCAGGAACATTCTAAACAAGATATTTCTTCCGTTACAAGGGATAAACAAATTATTATTTTTAAAACAATTGATTGCGAAGATGAATCTATTTATAAAAATTATAAAACCATTATTGAAGATTACCTTAATCCTTTATTTAATTATATACAGGAAAAGAATATTTTGTGCCATTTTTATGTTGGATCAGTACAAAATAAAATAGAAAACTATGGAATATCATATAGGCATTGTAAATGGACTATGACATTAAAAAATCAAAAAAATGTAGGCATTTATTTTTATGATTATGTAGGTAATTTTTTGAAAAGCAGAATTCCTTTTATAGAAATGCATCAGATGTATAATTTTTTTGGAGAAATTCTGGATGAAAGAATAAAGAAAAATATTGTTGAAATTATAGAACCAATGACAAATAATAATTACAGCTTAATTGAAACAAGTAAAGAATTATTTATCCACAGAAATACATTGGTTTTTCGTTTAAATAAAATAAAGGAATACTTTAACATTAATCCGATTCAGAATTATTATGACAGAGAGTTTTTAGGCTATTTGTGTTACTATTTAAAGAATATTAACAAATGAGAGTATTTCAGTTTATATAAAATAGAAAAAAGGAGCCGGAAATGAAGTATTTGGAAAAAATACATAAGCAGAATTTTGTAAGAAAATGATAATATAATGGTATTTCCATTTTTCTCAGTATGATAGTGTTCTATATTATAGGTATGGAAAGGATGAGAAATATG
>JAEWZA010000506.1 GCA_023395575.1 Bacillota bacterium | reverse complement strand
TATGTATATACCCAGCTAGAAGCTATAGAACAAATGCTATACCAAAAGTTATTTGATGTATCTGCATGTGCTAAATTATATAAAGCAGAATTGTTTAAAACTATAAGGTATCCTAAGGGTAAGTATTATGAAGACCTGGCAACTACTTATTTAGTGCTTGATAAATGCACTAAAATTGTTTATGGTAGCTTACAAAAATACAATTATATAGTAAGGGAGAACAGCATTTCTACTTCTAAATTTTCAATAAAAAGTATGGAATTAATTGATATAGCGGAGGAAATGCTGAATTTCATATCAGCAAAGTACCCTGATATTGAGAAAGCAGCTATTTCAAAATTTATAAGTAGCAATTTTCAGATTTTTTTGCAGACACCGAAAGAGAAAAGTTTGTTTATGAAGGAAAAAAGAAGAATAATTAAAAATATTAAAAAATATAGAAAAGTTGTTTTATTTGATGGTAAAAGCAGAAATAAAAATAAACTTGCGGTGTTTTTTTCCTATGTTGGAATGACGTTCCTTAGATTTGTGTGGAATAGGTTTTGTAATGGAAGACTGTAGTGAAAATTAAGGGGATGGAAAATGCTGGTATACATAATCGCAACATTGATGTCTATTGTGTTTGCACATTTTGTTATAAGAACTGATTATTTTGACATTTCTGAAGCAAATTTTAGTGTGCAATACCAAAAAAATATATACAATACTTTTTATATGATTCTTTCTTTTTTGCCGTTGTTCATCGTCGCAGCTATAAGATGGGATGTTGGCACTGATTTCGAAAAAGTATATGAGTATGGTTTTAATTTGATAATAGCTGATGGTGAACAGCCAAGGTGGGAATTGGGATTTACTTATTTGATAAAAATAGTAGCTATATTTACTGATAAATGTCAGTGGATGTTTGCTGCTACCTCATTTGTCTTTTGTTTATTTGCGTATAAGGCTATATTTAATAGTAGCAAAAATGCATGTCAAAGTATTTTTCTCCTAATGACTACCACATTATATTTTTTCGCCCTAAATGGTATTAGACAAGGTATTGCAGTAGCAATATTTCTATATTCAATTAAATTTATTAAAGAGAGAAAACTGCTAAGATATATGCTGGTAATTTTACTTGCTACCAGTTTTCATACAATAGCATTGATTTTTATACCTTTATACTTTATTTGTAATATAAAAATACCTCCTAAAACGGGGGTTATTGTTATTGCTGCTTCAGTAATTAGTGCACCTTTTGTGGGCAGTATATTCAAATTTATTATGTCACAGACAAGGTACGTGACTTATTTCGGTAGTTTATATGATGTTCCCGACACACCGTATGTTCATATTTTAATAAATACAGTAATTACAATTATAGGCTATTTATGTTATAGTAAAAATTCAGAGAATTTAAGCTATAGAATATATATGAACATACAATTGGTAGCATCGGTTTTTACTATTTTTTCTGGATCAATTTTGATAGCTGAAAGAATAATATTATGCTTTGAAACAGCTCAAATATTATTTGTCCCGGAAATTTTATATTCAGAGGACAATGCTTTCAAAAAAACTATTATTATGATTACAGTGTATGCAATGTTTATTTTTATATATTTTTATGGAACAGTAAAGTTGGGCTGGTATAGTGTTTTGCCGTATAGGACATTTTTGAGTAGATAACAGCTCGAAAATAAAGTTTATACAAACATGGTGCGTTTTCGAGCCATAAAAACCACACGTGGTTTTTACCAAAATAGGCGTATGAAGCAGTATAAACAGCTCGAAAACTTCAGTGGAGGTTTGAATGTCAAATATACCTAAAGTTATTCATTATTGTTGGTTTGGAGGAAATCCAATACCAAATGGGGTAGAAAAGTGCATAGATAGCTGGAAGAAGTATTGCCCTCAATATAAAATTGTAGAATGGAATGAAAAAAATTTTGATTATACATGTAATAAATATGTATATGAGGCTTATCAAGCTAAAAAATGGGCCTTTGTATCGGATTATGTACGACTTTTTGTATTGAAGGAACACGGTGGAATATACATGGATACCGATGTAGAACTGTTGAAAAACTTAGATGCTCTATTAGAACATAATGCATTCTCAGGATTTGAGAATAAAGAGTCCATACAAACTGCTATGATGGGGTCTGTAAAGAATAATAGCTGGATAAATATGCTGCTTAAAAACTATGACAACAGACATTTTAAAAAAGTAGACGACAGCTTTGATTTAACTACAAATGTTACTACTATAACAAGACTAACCAAAGCGTTTTATAGCATTGAACTGGATAATTCAATACAAGTAACCCCAGATAATACAGCATTTTACCCTAGTGAGTATTTTTCACCTAAAAATTTTGAGACGGGGATAACTACAATTACTCAGAATACTTATTGTATTCATCATTTTGATGCTTCGTGGTTGACAAAGGGTAAAAAAATAAAGCATTTCTGCACAAGTAGGTTAAAAATGCTGATAGGAGAAGAACGGGTAAATGAGCTAAAAGCTTATTTGAAAAAATAAAGGTAGCTTAAGTTATTAAAACTTGCATTGCCGAGAATTAGACTGAAAATTAACAGAATGTCTTTGCCGTTTTTCATCATTTTGAGCAAATTGAAAGGAATAAAAATGAGTTTGAATAAAATTGCATTAATGACTTGGTTTCATTACAATAATTTTGGCACTGTATTGCAAGTGTATGCATTGAGCGAAATTCTGAAGAGAATGGGCTATGACCCAAGTGTTATTAATTATATACCCATTGATAAGCATATTTGGACAATAAATGATATGCTTAAGAATCCTATGTTCTTTCTAAATAAGGCTGTCAATAAAGTTAAGGGAACAGCTAAATTCAATATTAATGCTGATATTGAAAGGGGTAAATTATTTGATTCCTTCCGTGAAGAGAATATTAAATTTACTCATAGCTGTGCTACTTCCTCTCAGCTCTATGCTTTAAATAGTCATTTTGACACGTTTATTTGCGGAAGTGACCAGATATGGACTCCTATAGCCTACAATTGTAAATATTTTTTAGACTTTGTAAATAATGAGTGGAAAAAAATTTCATATGCTCCCAGTATGGGAGTGTCGTCAATTAGAGATAATGATATCAAGGAACATATGAGAAAGCAGCTGGAGAGTTTTAGATACATATCAGTGAGGGAAAGAGAAGGAAGCAAAATAATTCATAGTTTGACAGGGCAAGATGTGAAAGTAGTGCTAGATCCAACACTACTGCTCAGCAAGGATGATTGGAAAGGGCTTAAGGCTTCAAAGCTTAACTCAAAACCAATTAATAAGCCTTATCTGCTATGCTATTTTTTGGGAGCTGATAAAAAGCCTTGGAAAAGTGTGGAGATAATAGCAAAAAGGTTGGGATTAGAAATAGTGGTGATACCTGTTCATGCCAAAGACTATAAGAGAAGGTTTAAGGTCATGAACAGAGTAGGGCCGATGGATTTTTTGGATTTATTTGAAAATGCCGATTTTGTTTGTACAGACTCCTTTCACGGAACGGTATTTTCCATAATTAATGAGAAGGCATTTGTAGCTTATAAGAGATTCTCAGATAAGAAAAAAACTTCTCAGAATTCTAGAATATACAATATACTTAGCCTACTAGGGCTAGAGAGTCAACTATATTGTGATAATGTTATAGCTTCTATACAAAATGCAAGGAACATAAACTATGAAACTGTTAACAAATTGCTTGAGGAAAAACGTGAACAATCGATAGACTTTCTAAGAAAAGCTATAAAAGACAGCATAAGTTCTGAGCCTATGATGAAAATAAAAATCACTAATACTTGCTGTGGCTGTGGTGTTTGCAAGACTGTTTGTCCACAATCGGCAATTTCTATAGCAGTTGACGGAAATGGTTTTTTGCAGGCTAATGTTAATGTGGATAATTGCATTAAATGTAGGAAGTGCATAGCTGTATGTCCTTTCAATGGAAAGAAAGCAGAACCTATTGGCAAGGATACGGACAAATTATTTATGGGACGTTCAAAATCTAATTCGACATTAAACAGCTCCTCATCAGGAGGTATAGCCCATGAACTGGCAAGGTATTGCTGTGAAAGTGGATATGATGTTATGGGCTGTGTTTATGATAAAGAACATAAAATAGCAAAGCACATATGTGTTCTGGCAGGCAATGTAGCTGAACTAAATACTTTTCAGGGTTCCAAGTATATACAGAGCCATTTTGACAATAGCATAAGTCAAATATTAAATTCAAAAAAAGCAATCATTTTTGGCACTCCCTGTCAAATTGCCGGAATTGATAATTTATTAGGAAGTAAGGGGACAAGGGAGAATTATGTTCTCGTTGACCTTATTTGTCATGGAGTACCATCTAATATTTTATGGAAGAAATATCTTGGTGAGCTAAGTTTGCAATACAAATTTGGAGAAATGCCAGACGTTGAATTCAGATACAAACCAAAGGGATGGCAAAAACGTCATATAAAAATAACTGACAGAGATAAAGTATATATCAACAAAGATACAAAGGACTTGTTTTTCAGGTTTTTTAAAACTGGAAATTGTCTTGCGGATTGCTGCTATGAGTGTAATTACAGGACATCTAGCTGTGCAGATATCAGACTAGGGGATTATTGGGGTGAGAAATATAGAAATGACAAGAAGGGCGCTTCTATGGTATTGTCATTGACTCAAAAGGGTGAAAAAATGCTAAAAAGTTTACATAACAATAAAAGAATAGATCTAATGCAAAACCAGCTTAGTGATTATTGGACTATACAGATTCCCCAAAATGTTAAAAAGCCGATTTTTTATGGACGGCTACTTGCTGATTTAAGAAATGACAGAAAATCATTAAAGGTGCTTGCAAAAAAATATTGCAAGCAGTATGAGCAATCTAAGAAATTGTACAGAATAGCTAGTCAGTGTAGAGATACAGTTAAAAAGCTGATATACAAGAGAACATAGGCTAAGAAACTGAGAATAACTCAACTTTCCCAGTTTGAACACAGATAGATTTTATGTGTGCGAAAGTTGATTAAATGATTTTAAAGGAGGTGCCGAGTCCATGACATTTTACTATCTTGTAGAATGTAAATTGTGGATATAGCTATGAGTAGTGTGAATAGAATGGT
>JAEWZA010000498.1 GCA_023395575.1 Bacillota bacterium | reverse complement strand
GCACCATATATTATAGCATCTAATAGAATTGCCAATATTAATGGCATTGCTTTTGACAATTCATTAAAAATAAGGCCTCTAAACAGCATTTCCTTAAAAAATGTGCCTATTATAACAAAGCCTGCGAAAACCAGTAGATTGCTATTATATATATAATCTATTAACTCGTTAAATTTAGAAATTTCTTTGATGAAAGTAAGACCCAAAAAATTAACTAGGAAAATTCCCATTCCCACACCTGTTAATGTACTTAAAGCAGCATTACGGATGTTTATGCGTTTAACCTGTGTAACCTTTAAAATACTCTGCTTTTTTACAAAATAAATTAATACTGCAAAGATAGGAATTGCACATACGTCATTTAAAACAACAAGCCCCAGTTGATTTCCGCTAATCCACTCACCAATCATAGCATTATTTTTCAGCACATCGTACCATAAATAAACTACGGATTTAAAAATCGCAAAGTAAGCAAGTATGTAAAGTGAATTCAAACCCAACATCTTACAGATTTTTTTCATATCTCCTCCACTAATATTTTATTTTTTACACAGAAACTACATATTTACCATATAGTATAAACAAGTTAATTATACATACAAGCTCTATAAATGTCAATCAGTGTAATAAAACTTTGTGTTATTTTATTGTATTATTTGAAATAATTTACATTTAGAATTAATCGAAAATTATGTCTGCAAACCACTATTTTCATGGTATTCAGCATTAAATATTTAAAATCAAAGCCAAAACCAGCTTCAATTTTAATTGTATTTATTCTCGATATTTGTTGTTTTTTGACAATATACTTTTAGCTTCAGCTTGTTATTGAATGTTCAAACAGCTTTCTATATTGCTCTACGCTTTTGAGGGGTTCAAGCTCTTTATCATTCTTCATATATTCCTCAAGCTCCTTGCTCAAACTAACAGCATTCATTAAATCCCGAATTGCCAGTTCGAACTTTTCATGATGTACATAAAAACAAGCTCTATTATAAAATAAGAAAGAAGAGCTTGGACAGCTTTTTATGCCCTTTGATATTATATCTATAGCTTTCTCATAGTCATTTTGCTCTACATATATAATAGATAAATTTAAATAGGTATACGGATATTTAGCGTTCTGATCAATGGATTTAACGTAATACTCTATTGCTTTGTTTGAGTATCCAAGTTTATTCATAATAACTCCGGCATTAAATAAGGCCCTGTAATTATCTGGCTCAAGTTTCAAACCTCTTCTTATAGAAGCTAATGCCTTATCATACTTACCCAAATCTTCATAAACCGCAGCAAGATTATTATATGCCCAGAAGTGGTTTGGTTCTAATTCAGTAGCCCTTTCGTAATACTCTGCTGCTGTTTCCTTATTACCACTTTCATCTAATACATTCGCAAGAAAAAAATATGCTTCAACATACTCTGGATCTATTTCAATAGCACGTTTATATGAATAAATGGCATTATTGTAATCCTTCTTATCATCATAAATAATTGCCATACCATAGTATGCTCTAGCCTCTAATGGATTTATTTCCATAACCTTTTGATATAGCAATAAGGCTTCATCTTTTCTGCCTAATATATCAAGGTTTATAGCAATATCCAGTAATATTCCTATAAAATCGACATTTAAGCCCTTTTTTATATATATATCTAATGCTTTATTATAAATTTTTATGGAACACTTAGGAATTATATCAACTAATAAACTAGCAATAAAATATAAAACTTTGTAATACTTTAAATATGAAATAGTCATTATATTATGCATAAATATTAATACAGCTTCTCCAATACATTTATTGTCTAACATCTTTCTTTTTTGTTACAAATTGCTATAGTATATTTTACTATTGTTTGTAACATATTGTCAATAAACATAATTTTATCATATATGCTATAGTTAACCAGTATAGTTCATTAATTCCTCTAATGCATCAAGAAGTTGCTTCCTTGCCCATTTGTCACAATTCTCCCAAGGATATCTTCTGTAAGAACATTCTATAACCATTATTAGGAATAAATAAATGCTATAAATTATTGAACGAACTTTCTCATCCTCTTCTAAGTATGACCTGCCAATAAAGCTATTCATAAAAGCAGTGTCATGTAAAAGAAATCCACATACAGGTTCTAATAGAATATCCCCATAAATAGCCCTCTCAAAGTCAAGTATCCCAGTGATTTCAGGATTATGCGGATCAACAAATATATTTCCTTTCCACAAATCCTTATGCACTAAAGAAGCTTCCTCGACCTTATCCAAAATATCACTATACTTCTTAATTAAATTATAAATGGTATTATAATCGTACGGTAATTTCACCCTTATATCTTTAGCATCATCTAATAATTCCCTTATCATAAACAAAAAGGTCTCACTCCATGTACTAAATTGTTTTTCCTTTTTAGATATATCACCAAAAAAATCAGATTTAATTCCAGTAATTTGTTTAACGTATTTACCAAGCTCTGAAGAAATAGAATTCCGTTGTGTCTCATTTAGTTCATCATATATATTGTCAAGGGGCATTCCTTCAATAAATTCCATAAAAAAATACTCGTTTTCAATAATATCTCTAGCACCATCGTAGTATAAAACCTTTGCAACAGGCACATTTACTGCGGAACTTAATTTCTTCAAGACTTCTATTTCGTTTTCCATAATATCTTTTTCGTATCTCATTACCCTTACATGCTTTGGAGGCGACACTTTTAAAACTATTTTGTGACTACCCTGTATAGTCAAACTATAGGCTGTATTAAAAAAACCTTCTTTTATTTCTTTTATTTTATTTATGGCTGTATTCTCTCCGAATGCTTTTTTGACTATACTAACTATATTTTCATTCGAAATATTTGTTTTCGTTATACTGCTCATTGTATTTGCTCCTAATCAAAGAAAGTTAATTTATTTACAATATTAACAGATGTCTAGTTTTATAATACTACAACTCATATATTAATAATACCAATCATTAATAAATTGCAGAAAATATTTTGTATAAAAACATACTTTTTTAGGTAAACACCTGAAACTAAATTATGTTTAATCAAAAGCAGAAGAATTTTAATATATCTTCACAGCAATAGTATTATTATTTCGTACAAAATAATAGACCCATGTAGGTACGAAATTCTACCATCGTGAGTCTAATTAAGTTGCAAAGTTAAAAGCAATTATTAAGATATCTTAAACCTTAATAATAATTGCTATTGTACAATAAATACATATATGTGTCAAATGGGAAAAGAACATTAATCCATTATTTCACTATTCTCGAAAATACCCCTGCTCAAATAAGCAAGCAAGGCACTTGAGAGTAAATTAGTCAGCAATATACACGCTGATGTAACTAACATATTTGGCATATCTTTTAATACAAAAGAAACTACAACTATTACTATAATAGCAGGAATAAATGTAGCTACAGCAAAACACATTCTTATAAACATTACAGCTACAGCATTAGCACTCGATCCAATCATCCTATATGTTAATACTTCAGCAAAAACAAACAAAACAACAAAACTCGCAAATATCAACAAATAACCTATTAAATTTACAGGACTTATTTTATAAGCTAAACCAGCTATAGCAATTGAAATCCCTCCACTTAATAAAGTTTTAATAAGTCCTGGCAAAATTGATACAATCAACTTGCTGAATGAAGCTGCCGGAATTAAAAACACATATGGTTTTTTAAACTCTCTATGCCAGGAGTCATTTAGTGACATTGTTAATGAACCGAATCCAATCATCATCATTACAAAATAGAAATCGAGCCCGAATATTAATCCAAAAGCTAGATAAATAAGTCCCATATACGCTTCCCTGTTTCTGGCTCCAAGACTTAATTTATTACTTTCAAGCTTTTGTCTGGAATAAATAGCAGCTGCTCCCACGTTAAAATCCACATTTGATGCTCTTTTCTTTAGTTTAGCTACAGATCTGGCATCAATATTCCCGTTTGCCTTCTTATCATCCAAAAGCTTTTGCAGATTTATTGAATCTTCTAAAGTCTTTTCGTAAAAATCTGTTTTGATATTATATAAAGCTATGCACAATACAACATTAGCGAAAACTAGCAATACAACAGCTGGAATAAAGCCAAATAGCATATTTTCTACAAGCAAGGAGCTTATCGCCCATTTTGTCCAGCCAAATAACGGAAACAAATTATATAAATAATGTGTGAATAGTCTTTGAGTGGTCTGTTTTAAATCAAAGCCTGTATTTACTAATAAAACAACAAAGACAAGCCCTAATATCCCAATTATGGTCCAGAATATTACCCTTGCCGTCTTTTTAAAACCAGGTTTATCTATATCAACAATATAGAAATAATAATACGAAAGATATATACAGCCAAACAAAAGACTGATTACAAGCAGAATCACTATAAATTTGGGAGCTGTAAGAGCTGGTCCTAATAAATAGGGAAAATAAAAGCAAATAAATAGTGAGGTTAAAATAGAAACAGGTGCTGTAGAAATCAACAAATATGCAAGCACAGTCCTCTTCTCAAAAGGTCCGGAAAACATAAAATTTGCATCTGCCATTGTTAAAATACCAGTATCCCTTGAAAGAAAAGAGTTGTATAAAATAATTCCTATTAATAAAATTATGCCTGCCATAATAGTTTCTGAAAATACGCTGTCAACTGCTTGTCTTTTGGCCGTAAAAGAAAAAACAAAAGAAGCCCCTATTCCCAATACTGCAACAATTGTAATAATAATGGAAAGCACACTTGAAAAGGCACGTTTAATCTTATTAATATATTGTCTTTTGAGTAAATACATTATTGCCTGCATTAAACCTCAGCCCCCTCAGTAAGTTCAAAGAACATTTTTTTCAAATCTCTGCCCTCAAGTTGATCTTTAGTGACTTCGCTGATAATTTTTCCCTTGTTCATGATGTAGGCTCTATCCCACACATCGTTAATTGTATCAATAATATGAGTGCTTACAAAAACACTTTTTCCGTTTGCTTTAAGCTCTTCAAAAATACTCAAAACCTCATTAATGGCCTTTGGATCCAGTCCAACCAGGGGCTCATCAAAAAGCACAGCCTTTGGATCTGTTAATAACGCTAAAGCAATGCTCAACTTCTGTGTCATTCCTTTTGATAGTTCACGTACATATTTATCCTTTTTATCATAAATCTCAAGCCTTTCAAAAATGACTTTAATTTTGTCTTTCCAATCACTATCTAGCTTATACGCTTTAGCAATAAACTCCGCATGTTCCCAAGGAGTCAACAGCTCATACAAAGCTGGTGTTTCAGGTATGTAACCAAATATTTTTTTTGCATCTATTGTTTTATTAGGAAATTCGCATATAGTTATCTCTCCTTCAAATTTCAATAAACCAGCTATGCTTTTAATAGTAGTTGATTTACCAGCACCATTCGGTCCTAATAATATTGTGACTTCACCCGGTTGTGCAGTAAGTGATATATTATCTACTGCCTTAATCTTTTTGTATTCCTTTGTTAAGTTTTTCACTAATATCATTTTTTGTTCCTCCAATTACATTTTATTGTTGTTAGTAATTGACTTCGTATAGAATTTATACCAAAATATTCTATCATATATGGTTTAAATTGTATATTAGGTCTATGCTTTAGCTGTTATATTTCCAACCCCCCTACCATTTATCCAGCTTAAATCGCGATGTTCAAATTTATCAATGTTTGATGTCTAATTAGCACTAAATACTAACTAAAAAATATAGGGGCTATTGCAGATCAAAATTATATACGAGTTTACTGCTTACTCTTTCTTACAATAACTCCTCGGTATACAAAAATTGTTATTTGCAACAGCCTCTATTATCAAATGAAAAAAATAAATTGTTAACCTGTACCGCAAAAAGCAGCTCAAAATCCTAATTATTTAGCACACGAAAAATGTCTTGGTCTGTACACCCAGCCTTTCTC
>JAEWZA010000418.1 GCA_023395575.1 Bacillota bacterium | reverse complement strand
ATACCATGTAATGAATTAAAGGTAAATGAAATAGAAGAGTATTTAAATAAAATGAGTATTCTTGAAGATGATCGTGTAATTATAAATGGTGGTGAGCCATTGCTTCATAGCAAAATTAATGACCTATTTTCTATGCTTAAAATCAAGGGCTGTGAAGTGCTTGTTTTTACTAACGGAAGACTTTTGAATAAAGTTAACAGAAAGAATCTTAACGATAGGTTTAGGTTTGTAGTTCCTATTCATGGATTCGAAGAGTTACACGATGAGATTACGAGTATTAAAGGAAGTTATAAACAAACAATTAATTCAATGAATGATTTTATGAAAGATTCAAAAGGGTGGTTACTTGATCTGAAGATAATCATAAATCATCAGATGATATCTGTACCAAGTAATTTTGAAAAATCATTTGAAGCATATAAAAAAGTGAATTTTAATAATGCAGTACATATTACTAAAATGGCAGAAACTCTGGTCTCAAAACGTAATGGTTGTGTCCCTGTTAAAGATGCTGATGCAAGTACCTATACAGAGATACTTTTGAATTATTTTGTTGATAAAGATATTAAGGTTAAAATCTATGATACCTGTATAAAATCAATTGATGGGATTTTACCTGAAGCTGTCAAGAAGTATAGTAAACAAATAGAAATGCGTGGTATGGATTATAAATTTGAAGAAGAAGTTAAGTTAGAAAAATTAATTAAAGAATGTCAACTTAAATGTGAACATAATGAAGTATGCTTATCAGCAGTAGATGAATACAAAGTCTTAGAGTTTGATGGTAAAAAAATATACGAAAGTTTGGAGTAAGAATATGAAGCGGGACATATCTGTAACTATTAAGCCGACTCATGCCTGTAATATGAGATGCAAGCATTGTTTTAATGGTGAAAAATTAGAAGAAAAAGAAATGTTGACAGCAGAAAATACCTTTAGATTCATGGAGCTTCTTGCTAAAGAATATAAGAAGATAGGTTTGACATTTCATGGTGGAGAACCTACCTTAGCTGGAATAGAGTATTATCGTCAAGTTTTTAATTTTGAAAAAGAGCTTAACGGTAAATATGGCGTTGTATTTATGAAGAATATTACAACAAATGGGATTTGTCTTGATGATGAATTGATCGACCTACTAATTGAAAATGATGTTCTTATCAATGTTTCATTTGATGGTCCGCATAATAATACACTTAGAGAGAAAACAGAGTTAATCTATCATAAGCTATGTAGCCTTCGTGAAAAAAAAGCAAGGTTTCGTGTTTACTGTGTAGAGACGGAATTATCATCCCTAAGTCTATTAGAAACCTACGAATGGTTTAAAGATAATGGATTTAATTTTAAAATGGTGCCAATACAGCCATATGGAAATGCAAAAGGCAATGAGGACTTAATTATTACCCCTGATACTTTTGTTAGTAATTTGATGATGCTGTATAAGCATTGGCTTACTGATAAGGAGTGTAACATTACATTTTATACATTTGAAGAGTTTTTAAAATTGGAACCAGATAGCGCTTTCAAAACGCCTTGGTTATATAGAAAGCTGGCATTGAATCCGAATGGTAAAATATATCCATTTGGACGTCCGAATGATGTAAATTATTGTCTAGGAGATGTTAGAACTTTAGAGAATATCAACGATTGTTTTGAAGCTGATGATTATAAGACGCTTATGAAAATCTTAGAGAAAAATATTAATGAATTCTGCAAAGACTGCGGAAGTAAAAATGTTTGTGGTGGTATTACAGTTTCATCTACTTTTGTTTATGGAAGCGATTATGAAGTTCTAAAATATGGGTGTATATTAGCGGATAAGATATTTAGAGGAGCTTTGGAATTAAATAGAGAAGTGGAAATTGACATTTTAAATGGTAATGCAAATAAGTATTCGTTAAGAGTAAGAAAAAGATTTAGTGAAACAAGCAGTAATTTTTTTGAAATAGAATAGTTAAAGAAACTAAGAAAACGAATTAGGTGCTGGAGTTGCTTCAACAGGCAAACATTTAAATACAAAAGATAATATAGATACAAAGGATGTAATTGAGGTGAGTAATGAAACTAATAGAGAGCATCATGATTCAATTGCGACAGTTGCAGTAAATTTAGGATATCAACATTGCACTTCACCTTTTGCTTGAAGGATGGAGAGGAGAAAAAGATATGGCAGATGAGAGAAATATAGCAAAAATTATTGCTGGAGTAGTAGGTGTTGGAATAGTAGGCGCAGGTATTGCAGCTTTAATAAATAGTATTAATGATGATTCATCATCATATACACCAAACTATGAGGATTCAGGTAATGATGACGATGATGAGGATTATGATAATGTCCCATCGGTAGATGAAATATTTGAATCAGAAAGAATTCAGCAGGATGTGAATTCTATATGGGATGATTATGAGAACGTCAATTTTGTACAACGAGAAATTCGAAATGATATTGAATATGCTCAAAGAGAATTTGATCGCCAAAGCCAAAAGAGTGGTGTTGAATATTTATACATAGATTTTACACAGTATTTAAAATCGGGAAGTAGAAATCGAAATGATGTCTATCTTGAACCTCTTGAGGATCAATTCGAAAAAGTACGGCGTAAATTGGCACTTCACGGAAAGAATGACATTACTGATTTAAGAAAATTTGTTAGTCTGTGTTTTCCTTTGATAAAAAGTGCATATTATGTGTCTTTGCCTAGCTTTGAGAGATCTATAGAAACATTCACACAATATGGCCAAACTTTTGAATGTATATATAACATGGTAATTCGACCTGAGAAGAGTGGAATAGTATCATCGGTTTTGCCAAAGGAGCTGGATGTTGTACTTGTAGGTGATCTTGTTTTTAAAAACAACATCATTTCTTTTGTTGTTAAGGGTTTGGATCTCATAGATGAGAATGTTGAAAAATTCGGAGAATTAAGAATAGAGAGTGCAGCAGCGTGCGCAATTACGAAAAATGACAGAAATCTTCCGGATTATGGTTTGGATAGCAGAGATTTGTATAAGCCGTTTCTTACAAGAGATACGGTCTTATCATTGTGTGAAAACGTATATCCAATTGAGAATCCTGAGAAAGCTATAGCTGTTTTTGAAGAATGGAAAAAGTATGTCGACTTTAGAAAGTATTTTTTAAATGTTCAATCGCAGCGAAATGAACACATTAATAATGTTAGTTATATAAATGCATATTCTATTAGCAGAACTGAATATAGAAAGAATGAGGAAGCTTATGTGAATCATTTGCTTGATGGGAACAAGAATTTTATTCAGAAGGATTATGTCCTTTTAGATGAAGATACAGAAGGCGCAGCAGAGTTTCCATTGATTAAGGTTGAAATAAGCAAAAATCTTACTGAGATAAATAAACGCTTGGCAAAAGATAAGAAGATAAGCAATTATGAAAGAGAGTTAAGGAGATTTAGTAGAACACAAGTCGCGCTATCTCAAAACAATCCGTGTAATGATGTGTCAGTCGGGATGGGAGTGTAAATAATTCTGTGTATTGTTGTTGCTCTATTCCTTTTTTAGCAAGCAATTAGAATTTAATATAGTTTACAGAATATTGTTCTGTATTAACTTGATATTTTTATTATTGCCAGTTTTG
>JAEWZA010000351.1 GCA_023395575.1 Bacillota bacterium | reverse complement strand
ACCGCTTTTTAAAATCATTCCTTGCTGCTATTTAATTTTCCTTAAAAATAGTAAAAAAGTATAAAAACAATCTGAGAACGCCAAAAAACTCGCTATAATAGCGAGTTTTCGGACAAATTGTGGTGCGCTCGAGAGGATTCGAACCTCCGGCCTGCGGTTTAGGAAACCGACGCTCTATCCTACTGAGCTACGAACGCATTACCAAAATTATAATATTTTGAAGTTTATAAAGTAAATAAACAACTATGACATTATACTAAATATTTTTGATGATTTCAAGTAGATTTATACAATTAAGCAGCCATTGCATAAAAATAAATACAAATTTACCATAATAAATTAGTTTTTCATAAAATTGGTAATGGTAGGTCCTTAACTGCATAGTTGTGCAAAATAATCTCATAAAAATTTATAGCTTTACTATAGTCAGCTAAAGTTCAAAGCCTTCTTCCGATAGCTATTGGTTTTAAGAGAAAAATGCTTTTGCTCACCTTGGTTAAATTATTTTTAGACTTCTAGGAGGCTACTTATTAAAATAAATTTGTACGAACATAGTTTCTTGAACGACATGATTTCACTAGTGCATTCTAAAGGAATATCTATGGCTGAACCCACTCTATCATACAACAGAACCAGGTTTCAGCCTATAGAATTTAAATTTGATTATTTTCCTATACATTGTATATTGCAATTACCAACTAAGCAACTACTTCACTCCACAAGGAGCTTTTTTATATTTCCTTTTTCTGCGAGAAAGTTGATTTAATTATTTAAAATCTATATAATTATTAACTTCCTGTATACAAACTAATTAAGTAGAAGCCTAAGCTGGCCAGAGCAAGAATAAATATTATCAAGGCTGTAACCTTCCAAGGAGATAGAGGTGATTTGCCATCCACTCTACCAGTTTGCCCATTAATCATATAGCCATATGTTTTTCCTTTGTATTTGAAGGAAGAAAACCATAAAGGCAGTAAAATATGCTTATATTTCTTGTTATAGTAAGATGTCTTAAACCTAATATCTTTTACTTCATCAGCAACTATCTGTGATCTTATCCCATCCTCAATTTGAGGAGAAAGTCTTTCTTTTGCTGTTTCCCAACCTGTCTTTAAATCGACAGAATAACGTTCTGCTTTGAAACCAGACAAAAATTCAGGCTTATAAGGTGATAATTCTTTTAAATTGTAGGGCTGAATGCCTGCAATCATATCATCATCTATATGAATTGAAGCATCAACAATATAGTCTCTAAAGTCTTTTGCATATTGACCAGATACAGGATACCATTTTGTTCTTCGTTCTTGATGGGGTACCTGTACAGATTTACCGTCACGTGTTTCGGTTCTGTAAACAGTAACGTAATAGTATTTTCCTGCCATAGCAGTGTAAAAGGAGTTAGTATCAGCATTAAAAGACCAGCAGGGTACGTACATTCCCGTTAACTGAACATATTGGTTATTTACGCCCTTTTTGAGCTTAGTAGGAGCTAGCCATTTGCCTTTTAGCCATTTTTTATATTGGGCAATAGCAGTATCCTCTGTTATTTTAAAAGGAATTAAACTCTCGGGCATTATGCCGTTTGTAATAACCTCTTCTTGTATATTGCTGTTACTACAGAATGGACATTTATCTGCTACTATATATGCATCAAATACTGTTGAAGCGCCGCAGCTTTTGCATTTGACACTATGTCTTTTTTCACCCCAAACCTGCGGATTAAGCTCACTGTCATTGTCAAACCCATAAGCAGTGGGATCTTGTTTAGTATCATCAAGGTTAATCACATTTTTGCAATATTCACACTGCAGACTTTGTCCTTGAGGATCAAATACCATAACACCACCACAGGCTGGGCATTTAAAAGAAGTTGACGCAGTTGCAGGTGCTTCATCAAAATCAGATTGTGGGTTATTTACTTTTGTATCATTCATAAATTTTGTCTCCATATCAGAGTATTTATAATTATGTTAGTTAAATTCTGTTTTAAATAAAGCCAGCAGTTACTGCTTTTGACCACATTCCTGACAGAACTTACTATTAGCAGGAAGCTCATTTCCACAGCTGGAGCATTTATTTATTACTGGAACTACTTTTGTGCCACATTCCAAACAGAATTTCGCCTGTTCAGGCATCGATGCACCGCAATTAGAACACTTGATTTTTGCAGGCGCAGATGTTGTAGTAGTATCAGGTTTTTGCTGTTGTGTTGAAAACGCCTCCGCAAAAACATTTCCTATTCCCATTCCAGCCCCCATGCCAACTCCAACGCCCGCCATTCCACCTGGATTCTGTGCGGCATCACGTATAGATTCAGCAGCCTGATAGCGAGTGTATTGATTTAGGCTATCACCTATTATTCCCATAGAAGTGCGCTTATCAAGAACCTTCTCAACTTCTTCTGGAAGAGATATATTTTCTATAACTATTGACTCTAAAGATAATCCTAATTTCTTAAAGCCTTCATCTAGTTTTTTCCTTGACATTGAAGCTATTTCATCATATTTTGAAGACAAATCAAGAGCAGGTATAGCTGCTTCAGCCAATAAGTCAGCAACACCTGAAACAATTTTGCTCTTTAGCTGGCCAGTGATTCCATCTATAGTAAACAAGCTTGCGGTTCCGAAAACCTCTCTGAGGAAAACCGCAGGGTCAGCTACCTTAAAGGAATATACACCAAACATTCGAATTCTAATCATGCCAAACTCTGCATCTCTCATCATTATAGGGTTTGTAGTACCCCATTTGCAGTTTGTAAACTGCTTGGTATTAACAAAATAGATTTCTGATTTAAAAGGAGAGTTAAAACCATACTTCCAAGACTTAAGCTTTGTTAATACTGGAAGGTTCTGTGTATCAAGAGTGTATCTACCTGGTGTAAATACGTCTGTTAGTTGACCTTCATCAACAAATATAGCCATTTGAGATTCTCGTACAGTTAACTGCGCTCCCATTTTGATTTCTTTGTTTTCAACTGGGAATTGGTATACCATTACATTTGAGCTATTATCAGTCCATTCAATAACTTCGATAAACTGAGACTTTATAAAACTGAATAATCCCATATTTCCTCCTTGAGCTAGAATTTAGTAAAAAATATTTAAATAATATAACGAGCCTAGAAAATGTTCCCCACTTCGATAAGTGGCGGACTCTGCAAGACGTCATAATCACGCCAAAGCAATTATGATAGACGTTTTTAATATGCAACTCTTTTATAATATATACTTTATCATATAAATCCCAAAATTTAAATAATAGTACGTATATATTTTTGATTTGGAATGATTTCCAAGCTGCTATTTAGCTATTGATAAGTTTGAACACGATAGATTATTTATGTACTAAAGTTGGTATATTATCTATGCTTAGGTGACTGAATAATGAATTCATCTGTATAATTTATAATAAACCTTGGAAATGCGTGGAATTTATTCTTCGAGTGTTCTATAATTTAATAGTGAATATTAAATATTATGCAATATTATTTAATTTGTGTGCAAACTAAGTAAAAGTAGCAAAAAGTTTAGAAATGATGTTAACCGAAACTATCGGCTTTAGTAGTTAATTGACTTTGAAAGATATTGAAATGATTAAAAATATATTGGAGGTATACTAAATGGCTACAAGTAAGAATTTACCTAAGAGAGAAGATATTGATTCACAGTTCAAATGGAAACTAGAAGATATTTATAGTGACATTTCATTGTGGGAAAAGGACTTTAAAAAGGTAAAAGGTATTGCAATTCAAATAGAAGGCTTTAAGGGTAAGTTGGCTGAAAGTCCACAAATGCTTTTGGACTGCTTAAAAATGAGTGATGAACTATTATCACTTAATGACAAGGTTTTTGTCTTTGCTCGAATGAAACGCGATGAGGATAATGGAAACTCAACTTACCAAGCACTGACGGACAGGGCTTCAACTCTTGCTACAGATGTTTTTGCAGCAATTTCATTTATTGTTCCAGAAATGCTTAATATTCCTGAGGACAAGTTGTTATCCTATGCTGAGTCAGACAAGGAACTCTCAGTGTACCTATTTATGATACAGGAAAGCTTGAGACAAAAGGAGCACGTTCTTTCAGAGAAAGAAGAGCAGCTTCTTGCAATGTCATCTGAAGTATCTAGTGCTGCAGGAGATGTTTTCACAATGTTCAATAATGCAGATATCAAATTCCCTTACATAAAGGATGAGGAAGGGGAAGAGGTTGAGGTCACAAAGGGACGGTATATTGCGTTTCTTGAAAGTAAGGACAGACGCGTTCGAAAGGATGCTTTTGATGCGGTTTACAGCACCTATAGGAAGGTTAAAAATACTTTGGCTACTACTCTTACAGCTAATGTAAAGAAAAATAGATTTTATTCAATGGTTAGGAAATATCCATCTGCCATTGAAGCTTCCCTTGATAATGATAATGTACCCGTTAATGTATATAACAATTTGATAGAAACTATAAATAATAATCTTAATTTGTTGAACAGGTATTTGAAATTGAGAAAAAAGGCATTAAAATTAGAGGAACTCCATATGTATGACCTATATGTGCCAATGGTCGAGGAATTTGATAAGAAAATACCATATGAAGAGGCTAAATCAACTATTTTAGAGGCTTTAAAACCGCTAGGCGAAGAATATATTGGATATCTTCAAAAGGGTATGAATTCAGGCTGGATTGATGTTTATGAAAATGAAGGTAAGACTAGTGGTGCTTATGCATGGGGTGCCTATAAAACTCATCCTTATGTTTTGTTAAACTATCAAGATAAAATTAATGATGTATTTACTCTGGCACATGAAATGGGACATGCACTTCATTCCTTTTATACTAACATGACACAGCCATATGTTTATTCAGAATATAAGATATTTGTTGCAGAGGTTGCGTCAACAGTCAATGAATCATTGCTGATGAGATACTTGTTACCAAGAGCTACGAGCAAGCAAGAGAAAGCATATCTTTTGAATCATTATCTCGAAGAATTCAGAGGAACTGTTTTCAGGCAGACAATGTTTGCTGAGTTCGAAAAGATAATTCACGAAAAAGTAGAGCAGGGAGAGGCTCTTAATTCTAAAGAGCTCTGTGATATGTATTATCAATTAAATAAAAAATACTTTGGAGAGACAGTTAATGTTGATGAGGATATTTCTATGGAATGGTCAAGAATACCTCACTTCTACAGCAGCTTCTATGTTTATAAATATGCTACAGGCTTTTCAGCAGCAACAGCTATTGCAGAAAAAATACTTACAGAGGGGAAGCCAGCTGTTGACAAGTATCTGGAATTCTTGAAAAGTGGAGGTTCAAACTATCCAATTGAGCTGTTAAAAATAGCAGGGGTAGACTTGTCATCGCCACAGCCTATTCAGGATGCATTAGCTGTATTTGAAAAAACTCTAGATGAGCTGGAGGAGATTCTGGGCTAAAATAGCATTGCTTTAGAGACTCAAACTTTGCAGTTGAATATATTATTAAAGCCTAGTAATATCAGGTGTGGTAGCAATATCAAATGAAAAGTTGACTTAATACTAAAGTAAGAAGAATTAAACAATTTACACTAAAAATGGAGGATACAAATGAAGGATT
>JAEWZA010000347.1 GCA_023395575.1 Bacillota bacterium | reverse complement strand
TGAGTGCAGCAGCTTGTCCAGCAGAATCAGAGTCAAAGGAAAGAATTATTTCTTCTGTGTATTTTTTTAATAGCTTGCTCTGATTTTCAGTCAATGCAGTTCCAAGTGGTGCAACTACATTTATTATCCCTCTTTGGTGCAAGGATATAACATCCATATACCCTTCAGCTAAAATGATTTTTTTAGCACACGAACCTTTTGCAAAATTCATTGCATACAAATGTTTTCCTTTTTGATATACAGCAGTTTCAGGAGAATTCATATATTTAGGCTGTGACGAATCAAGCACTCGTCCTCCAAATGCAATTACATTCCCTCTGATATCAAATATGGGAAACATGATTCTTCCTCTAAACCTATCATATACTTTCTTTGTTTCTTCCTTTACTATGACAAGTCCACTTGCAAATATTGAGGAATCGCTAAAGCCAAGTGACTTCAAATGCTTAAATAAGCTATCATATTTATCTTCAGCATAACCTAATCCAAACTTAATAATAGTTTGTCTTTCAATTTTTCTCTTTGCAAGATATTGATTTGGCATTACATTCTTCTCATCAATTAGATTATTATGAAAGAATCGGGCTGCTTCTATATTAATCTGTAAAAGTTCTTTTCTTAGCTTTGCCTTTTCATCATCACGAACTCCATTGTTGGTCTCTGGTATCTGTATTCTAGCCCTATCAGCAAGCAGCCTTAGCGCTTCAACAAAGTCCAGATTTTCAATTGCCATTACAAAGTGTATTACATTCCCACCTTTTCCACAGCCAAAGCAATGAAATATCTGTTTTACTGGTTCCACAGAAAAAGACCCTGTCTTTTCATTATGAAAAGGACATCTACCAAAATAATTTTTTCCTTTCTTTTCAAGTTTGACATACTCGGATATTACATCCACTATGTCATTATTTACCCTTATCTCTTCTATTAAATCTTCAGGGAAAAAATTTGCCATTATTCCTTACATTCCAATCTAGTTAAGTAAATAATTATTTAATATTATAAACAAATCTGCTGTTTATTATTTTAGTTTATCACCAAAATCACTTAATACATGTTCGACATTATTATTTAGAATCCTTCTTTTTTGATAATATTTTTAAAGAATTGATTTAGGGCAACAAAAAAGTATGCAATAAGCATACTTGAAAAGAGAACACAATTTAAATTATATTTTACCACCATGATAACATTTGTAGTATTTTAACTATAGCGTAAATTAGTAAGTTCTAAGCAATGTAGTCATAAATAACATCAAGAGCACTAACTGGGGTAACTGAATTTGAATGAAAAAGCTTAATGAGTTCAATCATATTATCCCTTGAGGTAAGGACATCGCGTATAACGGCTGTTTCTAACTCGCCAGTATCCTTTGTCATGTTTATTTGCATACCATATGTACAAGAATCCTCACAGCTACATGCCAACAAGTAATACTCTAAGCTAATCTCTCGGCTTTTACATTCCAACATGTCGTCTAGTTCAAGTTTCTTTGAGCAAACAAGTTCCATTTAAAATACCCCCTATTCATTTTTCAAATCAACACATTACATAAGTGATAAATATCATAATATACATTATATAATATATATTTATATTTATTCTACACAAAAGTTTTTCGGTATTTCGACTACTTTACATAAAATTAGTAAATCATCAATATTTTGTGTCGAAGTATAGATTTTTATCAATTATTTACATTGAACTTAGGGATTACAAGTGTTAATATTTTATGTATACTAATTACCTACCAATGTGTATAAAAGTTCATCATTAGGTTATCATTTTGTATAGGAGGGGTATACCGTGGGTAGTCAAGAAAACAAAAAAAAGTCTAAAATTAGTTTACTTAATAATGAGTTGTGTAAAATGGCAGAGTTACCAAAAAAAATGATTAAATATTCAACACCAGCTGCTTTGTTATTGATATCACTAGGAACTGCATTATTTGCTGCAAATAAAATCAGCAATAACTATAGTATTGAATTTGAGTTTATGACAACAACACTAATTACAAATGGATTCATTGTTTTTGCTGAATTTATGATAGCGTCATTACTTCTTGATATACTAATTCGAAAATCAAAAAAATAATTAATATCATAGTCCAAAGGCTTACGTAACAATTCTAGCTGGATGGTCTTGTCTTAAGGTATAGCACTTCCTGTTAATAGAAATAATAAGGGGATTTCTACCCATTAGATAAGGCTATTATTGGCATAAAAAAGAAAGGACAATCGCAATCGCCCTTTCTTTTCTTATATTTTTATTAAAATTAAACTTTAGCTGGTTTAACTTTGTTTTTCTTCTGGCTTTCTTTCCACATAACCCATAGTGGGCTAGAAATAAAGATTGAAGAATAACATCCAGCAGCAATACCTATTATTAATGGAAAACTAAACTCTTCCATTGTGCTAATTCCATTTATCTTTGCAAATACAAATACTGTAGTTATTGCTATCAATGATGTAACAACAGTATTTATTGATCTATTCAAGGTTTGTATTATACTGGTATTTACCAATTCAGGCAATGGAACCTTTTTTAGCAATCGGCTGTTCTCTCTTACACGGTCGTAAATTATAATGATATCATTCATTGAATAACCTACAACTGTAAGAATAGCAGCAATAAAGGATTCATTTAATGGCAACCTGAATATAAGATAAACTGAAACCATAATTAATAAATCATGAAATACACCTATTACTGCAAATACACCGGCTGATAAGCCAGACATTACTTTAAATCTGAACCATACATATAATATAATAAGTACAAAGGATATAAGTACTGCTCTGACACCGTTCTGACTTATTTCTTTACCTATAAAGGGTTCAACACTTTCTTCACTTATAACAGCATTCTCAGCATCGAGCTTTAACTCTTTAATAACAGCTTCTTTTACACTTGTAAGCTCATCATTTGTAAGTGTATCCTTACTTCCTATACTTATCTTGATAACATCGTAGCTTTCACTTTTTTCAGCTGAAGTATCATATGCTGTGGACTTCTGAACCTGCGCTGGCTTGTTAACTGTTTTTTGAACCAATTCAGCAACCTGAGCTGTTATCTTTTGAGTGTTATCCTGAGTAAACGTATCCTTGATCGCTCTCATTTCAATAACTGTTCCACCCTCAAACTGTATGTCCAGCTTAAATCCATATGCAAAATATGCAATCAAACCTGCAGCAAAGATTAACGCAGAGAGAATGAAAAAGTAGTATCTTTTATTATATAAATTAACCATTTGCTTTGCCTCCTCTCATAGTTATACCATATAACCACTTATGCTTAGCAATATCCAAATCTGAAATAGCTCTTAGCATAATTCTTGTTGCAGTTACAGCAGTTATAAAGCTTAATATAACACCTATGCCCAAAGTATATGCAAAACTCTGTATAGGACCTGTACCAAACTTTAGTAGAACAGCGGCAGCAATAAGAGTAGTTACATTTCCATCTAGAATAGCTGAGAAGGCTCTCTTAAATCCAACATCAATGGCTGCATGAAGTGTTTTTCCGCTCTTCAACTCGTCTTTAATTCTTTCGAATATAATTACGTTAGCATCAACAGCCATACCAATTGTAAGAATTAGACCCGCAATACCTGGTAATGTAATAGTAATTCCAAGCCATGATAAAAATAAAATCTCTAAAATTGTGTGAAGGAATAATGCAATACATGCAACAAATCCTGGCAATCTATAATAGATTATCATAAACAAGCATATTAAAATAAATGCTACAACAAAAGCAAGTAAACTAACTGAAAGTGCACTTGAACCAAGTGTAGGACTAATATTATTAACTTGTTTTGCTTCAAGCTTGAATGGTAATGAACCCGATTTAATTAGTTGAGCCAAATTAGTAGCTTCTGCTTTTTGTGCCTCTGAACCATTTTGACCGCCAATACTGATTGTAGCTTCTCCACCAGTAATATGAGCCTGAACAGTTGGTGCACTTATTAATTGCTCATCCATAAATATAGCTATTGGCTTTCCTATAAGTCTTCCAGTAGCCTCAGCAAACTTATTAGCACCTTCTTTTTTGAACTTTAAAGCAACATAACATGAACCATCCTGTTGTGATATCTCTGCTCTTGCATCTTCAACATCATCACCTACAACAACATTTATTCCTGTTGGTAGATAATTACCATATTCATCTTTTTTACTTTCATCCACTTCTTGGAATGTTAGCAATGCAGTTCTGCCAATTTCCTCGATAGACTTTTGAGGATCAAATGCTTCACCCTTTTTGTGGGGGATTTGAACAAGAAGATAACCCTTTTGAGCATCGTATGTTATACTTCTATCATAAACCTTTTTATCATCCAATCTTCTGCCTATAACAGCTTTTGCTGCTTCTAAATCTTCTTTTGATGGAACACTGCCATCCTCTGTCACTGCATATAGCCTAGCGTCTATACCACCAGAGATATCAATACCTGGTCGCATATCATAGCCGCCAGGAATATCAAATCCTAAGATAGACCCATAAAAGGCTATCCATGTTAAAATCCCGGTAATAACTAATATCGAGAAAAATTTAACTGCATTTCTTCCTTTCATCTTTTGCATTCCCCCTTGTTTATTAATTCCACTTACGACATTATATAACTATCCGAAATCCTAGTCAATAAACATGTCTTAAAATTAGCTAAGAATTTACAAATTAATCAATGTTTTTTTGTTAAAATAGTCAAATTTCAAGGTCCATTATTAAATTCCAAATAAAAATAAGTATTTAACTTTATAATACACAATACTTTTTTTAATATTCACAATTCAATTTTGACTATTTATATAACTTTAAAAGACTTACATATTCATTTGCATTGTTCTCAATATTTAAAATTTCCTGCTCAGATAAAACTCTTTTAACCACTGCAGGACTTCCAGCAATTAAGCTGCGATCTGGTATTTTTGTTTTTGATGTAACAACACTGCCAGCTGCAACCAAGCAATTATTGCCAATTTCAGCATCATCAAGTACTATTGCACCCATCCCAATCATGGTGTTATTACCGATTTGGCAACTGTGCAATATAGCTCCATGCCCTATTGTAGCATTTGAGCCAATTTTTAAGCCTGCACCCTTTTTACAGTGCAGTATGCAACCTTCTTGAATGTTAGAATTTTCACCAACCACTATGCTGTCAATATCACCCCTCAAAACTGCATTGTACCATACAGCCGAATTTGCTCCAATTACCACATTTCCGATAACTGTACTATTGGGTGCAATAAAAGCAGTTTCATGAATTTGGGGCGTAATATTTTTGAAATCTCTTATCATACATACCCCTTTTATTCCTGAGTTTTAATCCAAATTGCACACTCAACTCTCTTTTTCTCTAACTCACAGCCTATTTTGTATGGAACATTAATATCATTGTTAAACTGATATGCATTGGCAGCACATCCTCCACTGCAATAAAACTTTGCCCAGCATTCAGAACAATCCTTCTTTGTATATACATTAGACTTTTGAAAGTTCATTTGAAATTCAGATTTAAACTCACCACAGTGAACATTACCCATCTTAAACTTCTCATCTCCAACAAATTGATGACAAGGATACAAGTCACCTTCAGGAGTAACAGCCAGATATTCATGTCCTGAACCGCATCCTCCTAGCCTTTTTATAATACAAGGTCCTTGATTCAAGTCAATCATAAAATGGAAGAAATTGAAGCCTTCTTTATTCTTATCTCTATTTATGTATTCCATAGCAAGAGACTCATATTCGGTAAAAAGCTGCTCTAGATCCTCTTCTCGAATATCAAGTCCTGATTCCTTGGCAGCGACAACAGGCTCAACTGATATTTGCTTGAAGCCCAAATCTGCTAAATGCAGAACATCCTTGGAAAAATCAAGGTTTTCCCTTGTAAATGTACCTCTCACATAATAGTTATCCTGATTTCTTGCATCTGCCATGTCTTTTAGTTTAGGAAGAATGTTTTCATAGGTTCCTGAACCATCTACTCTAGGCCTCATTCTGTCATTTGTTTCTTTTCGGCCATCAATACTGAGAACAACATTGTGCATATTCTTATTTATAAACTCTTTGTTGTCTTCATTGAGCAAAATTGCATTAGTAGTAATTGTGAATCTGAAATTCTTATTTGTCTCTTTTTCTCTGATTCGTGCATACTCTACAATCTGCTTTACAACCTCAAAATTCATTAGTGGCTCACCACCAAAAAAGTCAACCTCTAAATTTCTTCTTCCAGCTGATTTTTCAATAAGAAAATCAATAGCTTTTTTACCCGTCTCAACATCCATCATTGTTCTATGACCACCAAAGCTCCCTGTAGAAGCAAAGCAATACTTGCATCTAAGATTGCAATCGTGGCAGATATGTAAGCAAAGGGCTTTTACAACAGGTTTTCTTTCCCAATTATTTATAGCATCTAAATATACATCCTCACTAAAAAGCAATCCATCTGCTTCTAATTGAGCAACTTCATCATAAGCATCTGATACAGCTTGTCCATTATACTTTTGAGATAAAGCTTCAATGATTTGCTCTTTAGTTTTGGTTTTGTATAAATCAACAACATCAAATGCAGCAGCATCAAAAACATGAACTGCTCCACTGTTTATGTCCATAACTATGTTTGTACCATGCATTATGTACTTGTGAATCATTATATAAAAACCTCCTAAAGCCCTGCAAAAAAATAGTAAATAAATTTAAAAGTAATAAAAGAGTATTATTGCAATCTATGCAAAAAAATACTCATTGTAAAGTGTTTTGTATTTTTATCAATGCACTTGGTACATGCTTCGTACATCAATAAAAAGCGAAAAGTGTCAATTTAACACTTTTCACTTATTTTTATACAAAGAATATTATCATAAAATACTATTTGTATTATTTCTTTTCGCAGCTTTGATTTGCAACTGTACAAGATGTCTTGCAGGCTGACTGACATGAAGTTTGACATTCTCCACATCCACCTTTTGCAAGGCTGTTCTTCAAAGTAGCAGTATTAATTGTCTTAATATGCTTCATTATATAATACCTCCTATTAGTTTTCTCTGCCGATTATAGCATATTTGAATGGTTTTGAAAAGGCATTTTTTAGAAACATAAGACCCAAGTATTTCTATCTCATATTAATTCCGAAAATGCCTCCTAAACAACCAACAATTGCCCCAATAAAAAATGTAAGTAAACCAGAAAAATTCAACATGAAATTCTTGTCAACTATGCTACTTGCCAAATACAATATGGTAACATAAAGTAAACCTACAAAACAGCCATTCATCCAACCCTTGTGTTTTACATTTTTAGTTGAATAAGCTGATGCTACCAGCACACTTATTACAGTGGTAATAAGAACAGCCATAGAAGTATATTTTTCAGGGAAATCAGTGTAAGTCAAAAACAATGCAAAAATAAAAAAGCAAGGCAATGTTATAAGAAAGGAAAAAATCAATCCTTTGGCAACTCTTATTAAATTCACATGTTCATCAAGTGACTTTTTTAATCCTGTTGTCTGTCCAACCATAGTATACCTCCGCAAAATATTAGTAACTTTCTCTATATATTTTATTTATGAGGTACACCAGTTAGAACATAGTATATACTAAAATTATTTTTTATCCTTCAATTGGCTTAATAACTTCTTTTACTGACCAACGCTTAACAAGTATCTTTGTCTTCTCGATACTGGATTCAATTGTTATTTCATCGTCTTTAATGTTAACGATTTTACCACAAATGCCCCCAATAGTAACTACAGCCCATCCAACCTGTAATGAATCAAGCAATTCCTTAGTTTTCTTTTCTTTTTTCTTTTGTGGACGAATCATCATAAAATACATTAAACCAAAAAGAAATACTAAAGGTATTACGAATTGAATAAGCGCTGCCATTGATTGTTCTGTCATATTAAAAAACCTCCTAAAATTTATTTAACACAGTTATACTGTATTATACGTTGTCTATAAACTACCTTATTAAATTTATATAAATCAACTTTCGTTATTATTCAGCAACATAATATAGATATTAACTCAACTTTTCTATATATGATTTCTGTGTTCAAACATATTCAATAGTTTGACGCCAAAATATATTGAAAATATTTTGTGTTAAGTCGTCTTATTAGTCTCTGAATGGTAACGGTTTATTTGCTTTTATAACCATATTTATTGTAAAATTCGTCTCTAAAACTGCCCAAGCTATCATTCATTATAGCCTGTCTTACCTGTTTCATCAAGTTAATTAAAAAATACAAATTGTGCCAGGTTGTCAGTCTCAAGCCCAATAATTCTCCGCATTTTATTAAATGTCTGATATATGCTCTTGAATAATTACGGCAAACATAGCAATCACATTCAGGGTCAAGCCTTGAAAAATCCCTAGCATACTTAGCATCACGAATAATTATCCTATCATTGTTTGTCATAACTGTACCATTTCTGCCTATTCTTGTGGGCAGAACACAGTCAAACATATCTAAACCTCTGATGGAACCCTCAATCAAATAGTCTGGAGAACCCACTCCCATTAGATAACGTGGTTTGTCTGCAGGCATCAATGGTACTGTGTAATCCAAAACCTCGTACATTATTTCAGCTGGCTCACCAACACTAAGGCCTCCTATTGCATAGCCCGGAAAATCTATGTCATTTAATTGATGAGCACTTTCTATACGTAAATCCTTGTACATCCCACCTTGAATTATACCAAACAGTGACTGCCTTTCGGTATCTTTGTGAGCATCCTTGCATCGTTTTGCCCATCGTGTAGTTCTCTCCATAGACTTTTTAACGTAGTTGTATTCGGCAGGATATGGTGCACACTCGTCAAATGCCATAATAATATCAGCACCCAAGTCATTTTCTATTCCCATAACTGATTCAGGAGTAAAAATGTGCTTTGAACCATCTATATGTGATCTAAAGGTAACACCTTCCTCAGTAATTTTTCTCAGCCCACTTAGGCTAAACACCTGAAATCCACCACTATCTGTAAGTATAGGCCTATCCCAGTTCATAAAACCGTGAAGACCACCTGCTTCCTTAACAATGTCCTGTCCCGGTCTTAGATAGCAGTGATAGGTGTTGCTTAATATAATCTCTGCATCCATTTCTTTTAATTCCTCGGGAGACATACCTTTTACAGTCGCCAATGTGCCAACAGGCATAAAAATAGGAGTTTCAAAGGAACCATGAGGAGTATGAACTCTTCCTAGTCTTGCACCTGTCTGCTTACATGTTTTTATCAATTCATAAGTTACTGCTGCCATATAAGTTACCTTTCTAAATATATAGTGATTTTTTATTTTGCACCATTTGTTATTGTAATTTTATTTCATAGTTATTAACTCAACTTCCCACCTAAAAAATCTATCGGTGTCCAAACTTTTCAATGAAAAGCACTTATGTGTTAAAATTTACCAATGATGATTACCAAGAAAACCATCCTATTTTATTAACTAATTAACTTTTCATTTGATAAGCTTTAACACCTATAATTTTAACTAGGAAAATTGAATTATTTATTTATTTTATAAACATTGCATCTCCAAAGCTAAAAAATCTATATTTATCATTTACCGCTTCAGTGTACGCCTTCAGAATATTCTCTCTCCCAGCCAAAGCACTAACCAGCATTATTAAAGTAGATTCCGGCAAATGAAAGTTAGTGATTAGTCTATCCACAATTTTAAACTGATAACCGGGATATATAAAAATATCAGTCCAGCCCTCACAGGCATGTAGTTCTCCATTAGCTCCTACAGTCTCTAATACTCTTGAACTGGTTGTCCCAACAGCTGTTACCCTATTACCAGCTTTCTTGGCAGCATTTATAGTGTCGCAGGTTTCCTGACTAATTGAAAAGTATTCTGAGTGCATTTTGTGTTGTGTAATATCCTCAACCTTTACAGGTCTGAAGGTACCCAAGCCAACATGCAGCATTAGAAATACTATTTTTACACCTTTATTTTTAAGAGTATTCAAAAGTTCCTCTGTGAAATGCAGACCTGCCGTAGGTGCTGCCGCCGAACCATTATATTTTGCATAAACAGTCTGATATCTCTCAGGATTTGCAAGCTTTTCAGTTATATATGGCGGCAATGGCATTATTCCCACCCTATCTAGTACCTCTTGGAAAACACCTTCATATTCAAACCTAACCAATCTATTTCCTTCTTCAAGTACCTCAAGTATTTCAGCTCTCAATTCACCATTTCCAAATACAAATCTAGCACCAGGCTTTGCCTTTTTTCCTGGCCTTAGAATAACTTCCCAGTCATTTTCTTTTATACATTTTAAAAGCACAAACTCTATTTTACCGCCACTTCCTTCTTTTTCCCCTATTAATCTGGCGGGGATAACTCTGGTATTATTTAAAACAAGGCAGTCACCTTCTCTAAAGTAATCAACAATATCCTTAAATATTTTATGTTCTATCTGTCCAGTACTTTTATCCAGCACCAATAACCGGGACATATCTCTCTTCTCCATTGGATGCTGTGCAATAAGCTCCTCGGGCAAATAATAATCAAACTCCTTCAAATCCACGATTGCAATTCCTCCATATAACATATAATACATTGATTAAATATAATAACTATTAACTATTAATCACAGTAACGGCTTATATTTTCTATTTAATAATAACCTGAATATCTTGTAAGGTTTGCTACATACTAAAACTATGTGTCAATTTACCAATTATATACATAAATATTGTTTACTATAACACTATCAAATAATCATTAATTATCATACATTATAATTGTACATATTACAAATAATTATTGCTATATATAATGTTTTTTTGTATAATTTATCCGATGTCAGATTCAGAGGATTTTAATTACTTTTGAATC
This sequence comes from Bacillota bacterium, assembly GCA_023395575.1. Classification (GTDB taxonomy): domain Bacteria; phylum Bacillota; class Clostridia; order Acetivibrionales; family DSM-1351; genus Ruminiclostridium. The sequence goes on along the minus strand of JAEWZA010000347.1, from coordinate 8,446 downwards.
TGAGCACTCTGTTATAACTCTATGAAATATACCAGGGGATGTCTGTTTTTAGTAGATATTTAGCTTTGTCAGCTTGTGTTAGCAGACTTACATATAATATTTACATACTATATAGGACAGCTCCGTTCAAGTATAAAATTTTGAAAAATGAATGGAGGATTTATAATGAAGGTTGCAAAGTTTGGAGGAACTTCATTAGCTAACGCAGAACAAATCAAAAAAGTATGTGATATTGTTCTCTCAGACAGTGATAGAAAAATTGTTGTTGTATCTGCACCAGGTAAGAGGAAAAAAACAGATACCAAAGTAACTGATTTATTAATCGCATGTGCTGAAAAGCATTTAGCAACCAAGGATGCTGCAGCAGAACTTGAGGCTGTTGTTAAAAGATTTAAAGACATAGCTGATGATTTAAAACTTGGAAACGAAATAATAAATGAAATTCAAGCCGATTTAGAAAACAGGTTAAAGCTGGATACAAGCCATACGGGAATGTTCATGGATGCTATGAAAGCTGCTGGAGAAGACAATAGTGCTAAACTAGTAGCTGCATATTTAAATAGCATAGGTAAAAAAGCTCAATATGTTAGTCCAAAACAAGCGGGCTTACTTTTAAGCAGTGAATTTGGCAATGCACAGGTATTACCTGAATCCTTCGAAAATCTTAAAATGTTAAATAGCATTGATGGATTAATTATTTTTCCAGGCTTTTTTGGTTATACTGTTGAAGGAAATGTTGCTACCTTCCCACGTGGCGGATCTGATATAACAGGTTCAATACTTGCCGCAGCTTTAAAAGTTGATTTATATGAAAATTTCACTGATGTAGATGCAGTGTATGCTGCTCATCCAGGCTTGGTTCACAATCCTGTTGCAATATCAGAAATAACATACAGAGAAATGAGAGAATTATCCTATGCAGGTTTTTCAGTTTTGCATGAGGATACGCTTGTTCCAGTTTTCAAAGCTGGTGTACCTGTTAATATTAAAAACACAAATAATCCTACAGCACCTGGAACAAAAATAGTACTTTCAAGAGAATATTCTCCAAGCACCCATGTTGTTGGCATTGCAAGCGATGATAGTTTTTGCTGTATATATGTAAGTAAAATCATGATGAATAGAGAAATAGGTTTTGGCAGAAAGCTCCTACAAATTTTAGAGGACGAAGGCATTTCCTATGAGCATACTCCTTCAGGCGTTGACAATATTTCTATAATACTGAAGCAAAATCAATTCAAGAATGAAGGTGTAACACAAAAAATTCTTGACAGAATTAAAAATGAATTAAACTGTGATGATGTATCTATAGATTATGGTTTAGCACTTATACTAGTTGTTGGTGAAGGCATGAAGAACACAATTGGAACTGCTTCAAGAGCAACTACAGCTTTGGCTAATGCTTCAATCAGCTTAGAAATGATAAATCAAGGCTCTTCTGAGGTTACAATGATGTTTGGTGTCAGACAAAGTGAAGCTCATAAAGCTGTTATCTCTTTGTATAATGAATTTTTCATAAAGAAATAATTATTTAAAACAATAAAAGTCATAGTATGTAACGTTTTAGTTATCATGCTATGACTTTTTAATTTACCATGTTATCTTTCACACTTAAAAAATTTAAACGTTCAAACTTATCAATGGAAAAGATGAATTATCATTTTATTTCTTCAATTCAATTTTGGTTCCTGTATAATAATGTGCCAATATCTGGTCATAGGTATAACCAGCGTTTGCGTAACCTTTTGCACCCTCCTGGCTCATTCCTACCGCATGTCCCCATCCCTTTCCCACAAAAGTATATGATGTAGGACTTATTTTAGGGCCAACTTCAGGGCTTGTTTGAGAATTATTTTTAATGCCATTTGCTCCAACTACAGTTACTTTGCCTGAAGATAATAATTTTGTTTCACCAGATGCAGTTTTTACTTTTATTTGATTTATTTGCTTTGTAGTATCTTTATTCTTTATATAAAAGCTGGTATTGACGGTATTACTATTGCCACTAGTACCATTAATTGTATACCATTGACTATCCAAGCCCAAGAAGGTTCTACACCTATCCTTAGCAATAACTACTCCTTCTGGCTTTAAAGTACCTTTAATAACAATTTCAATAGGTCTTCCTGCTTCTGAGCATTTAGTTATTTCCATGCTGGTTACTGTTCCAACACCATAGCTCTTCAATTTCTCGCTTAGCTCTGCCACAGTGTAGGTTACACTCCAGTTATATTTATAAGAGTTACCTGATTCATATTTATCTTCAACACTTCTCAAATAAGGAAAATCTGTTCCCCACACATTTACAGCAGATTCTGTTCTTCCACCGCTTGACGAAAAGTACAAGGTTTCGGCTAATCCACCGTTATAGGTTACAACCATATCCTTTGTGTCATCAACTGCCTTATTAGTAATTGGGTTTTCAGAAGCATATCCTTTATAAACATGACAGTCTGTGGTTGAACAAAGATTGAAGCCGTAAGATGCATGTTTGTTTATGGTTTTATAAGAATAGGTTCTTGCCGCAATTGCTTGTGCTTTTATCGCCTCAACATTAGATGATGCTTGTATTTCATTTGGAACAACACCATATACGTATTCTTCCATAGGTAAAACATTAATTATAGTCATGTCACTATCGGCTTTTCTAAAAAACTCAACCTGCCCTCTATAAGAATTAGGTTTGGTAGCACCAATATTTATGGGGTTAGGATTTTGATCAGATAGGGATTTCCCTCTTAATAAACTTTTGGCAGAAGCAAACATAAATTTAACTTCTCCCACGTTGTTTACACCGTAAATTCTTGTATCATTTTTCTCAATAACTGTATATGAGCTATCACCAAGTTTTGCTTTAATATCGGCTATTGCTTTTTCAGCATCTGCTTTATTAATGTAAAAGCCTGTCCATACATTCCAGCCAGCATCAGTAAATACCGGATATGCGGTAATACCTTTTTTTGCATAGCTCTGAACTATTGCCAATGCATCATTGTATGTATTATAATTTTTTTCAACCTGAATATGGTAGGGACCACTTTGAGGAAGTGTGGGATTAGCACCCTCTCCAACCGCTGTATACTTTGAACCGCTGACAGTAAAAAAACCATCTTTTCTGACAGTAATAACTTCCTCTGAGCTTGAGCTATACACTGCGTAATCTTTATTGGTTGCTGAATCAAACCCAATAAAGTCAACTCCTTTATTGCTGCTAATATCTATTTGACTTTGGGCTGTTGATTTATAATACAAGCCTATTTTTATTGTAGGATTTGCTGCTGCAAAAGTATTTAAACTATTAACGATAAAAAATACTATAAATATAAATATGGCGCTTAAAAACAAGCAAATTTTCTTCATTTGTAATATACTCCTTCTTTTTTTATTTCAAATAATGATTGTTCGACAAATTTTATTCTACCTCCTGCAAAATATTTAAAATGTAACATTATTGAAATATCATGAATAAACTAATACAAAGAATGTTTGTTTTTTAATATTCACCAAAAGGTTTACTATAATCAAATAAACATTGACACATTAATTATCCAATGATATTATTAATTTAATTGAATAGAATTTAGATAGAGGTGCGTTTTTTATTAGTAAAAGCAATGAAGGTTTTTGGGGTCTTGTGATTTGTTTCAAAAGGAAAAAACGCCGAAGGTGTTACTAGCCCAATATTTGTAACTCCTGGTTTCAAGGTTAATAACTTTGTGACTGTCATCATTTCGCATGATGGAGCGCTATCTGTTTATTATTAATTTATAAATCAAGTTATAAATTATAGTATGTAAAACAGACGTTAGCTCATGCTAGCGTTTTATTTTTTTATGAAAGGGTGTTATATATGAAAAAGCCAGTTATTTTTACAGGTTCAGCCGTTGCAATTGTTACCCCATTTACCAACGAAGGTACTGATTATCAGAAGCTTGCTGAGCTTATTGAGTATCAGATTAAAGAAGGCACAGATGCAATTGTAATTTGTGGAACCACCGGTGAAGCATCTACCATGTATGATGATGAACATAAAGCTGTAATAAAGTTTGCTGTAGAAAAAGTAAATGGAAGAGTTCCAGTTATCGCAGGTACTGGCAGCAATCATACTGTCCATGCAATTGAGCTCAGCAAATATGCCGAAAAGGTTGGTGCTGATGCTATTTTATCAGTTACGCCATATTATAATAAAACAACTCAAAAGGGATTAATCGAGCATTTTAAAGCAATTGCTAACAGCATAAATATTCCAGTGGTGCTTTACAATGTTCCGTCAAGAACCAACTTGAACATTGCACCTGAAACTGTGAAAGCCTTGTCACAAATTGAAAATATTGTTGCAATTAAGGAATGTAATCTTTCACAGGTTGGAGACATTGTTAATTTGTGCGGAGATGATTTTACTATTTATTCAGGAGAAGATGGTTCTATTGTTCCTTTCCTATCAATGGGAGCAAAAGGAGTAATCTCTGCTATGGCAAATGTTATTCCAAAGGACACTCACGACATAGTTGCAAAGTACTTAGCAGGTGATATTGAGGGCAGCAGAAAACTACAATTAAAAGCATTGGATTTGGTAAAAGCACTATTTTGTGAAGTCAGCCCTATTCCAACAAAGGCAGCAATGAACTTACTAGGTATGAATGTGGGCAGCTGCAGATTACCTTTAGTTGATATAAGTGACAAGAATTTGGAGTTCCTTAGAAATGAATTGAAAAAATATGGCTTATTTTCTTAAATTACCGACATATTGAATTTCCCAAAATTACTTATTATTTTAGATTAGGATGTGAAATGCAAATGATTAATATACTGTTAAGTGGCTGTAATGGACATATGGGTCAGGTAATCACGCGACTTTCCGAAGATTTCAGCGGATTAAAAATTGCTGCTGGATCTGATATAAATGATACTATTAAAAACTCCTACCCTGTTTTTACTTCTTTAAATGAATGTGATGCGAAGGTTGATGTTATTATTGATTTTTCAAATCCAAAGGCATTTAATGGATTAGTAGAATATGCACAAGAAAAACGTATTCCCCTTGTTATGTGTACGACTGGACTTTCTGCTGAACAAATAAGCACTCTTAAAAATGATGTATCAAAGAGAATTCCTGTGTTTTTCTCCGCAAATATGTCTATCGGTGTAAATTTACTTATTGATTTGGTTAAAAAGGCTGCAAAGATTCTTGAGGGACAATTTGATATTGAAATAATTGAAAAACATCACAATCTAAAGATTGATGCTCCGAGCGGTACTGCTCTTGCCATTGCCGACGCTATCAATGACACTCTTGATGAAAAATGCGAGTATACCTATGACAGACACTCCAAAAGGAAAAAACGCGGTAAACAGGAAATTGGTATACATGCTGTTCGTGGTGGTACAATTGTAGGCGATCACTCTGTTATTTTTGCTGGTAAAGATGAAATCATTGAAATAAACCACACTGCAACTTCAAAAGAAATTTTTGCTGTAGGCGCATTGAAAGCATCTCTGTTTCTTGCCAAAAAGAAGCCAGGTTTATATTCAATGGATGAGCTTATTGCAGAAAGTAATTAGATTTGAAAACTAAACATACTATGATATCGGATGATAGTTTGGGTTTGGAGGTTAACATAGAATTTAAGAAACAAATTCAAACTCAAACTGCATTCAAAATCATTTATTCTCAACTTTGTGGCTTCTAAATCTTACAAACATTTAACTATTATTATGTAGCTATTACCCTTCTGAATCTTACAAATGATGTTTCTCAGCTATAATATAGCTAATTTACCCACGAATAAGTATCTCTTAGACTATTGAAAGCATTTCATAAAAACATATATAGAAAAACTATGGAAAATACCAGTACAGGAAACTTGTTAAGAAGTATTATACTAAAGTCTCTATTCCATTAAGTAAAACTCTTTTAAAAAAGAATACTGTTTATGCAAATACAATCACTTTAAAATGAGGAGGAATTTCTTATGGCGAATAATCCTATTACAAGTATTAGTACAATATACAATGTAGCACTGGTTACAGTAGACAATCTTCCAAACAATATGACCATCATTTCTAATGTATTTCGGAAAATTGCAGACGAAAAAATCAATATTGACATGATTAGTCAGGCTGCCCCCTATAAGGGAAAAATCAATATATCTTTTTCTCTTCCAGTTGAGGATATCACCAAGGTAATAAGCTCATTGAACTCCTTCAAAAAAGAAATTCCAAACCTGAGAATTGAAATTGATTCAGATAACACAAAGATAACCGTATATGGTGAAGCCATGAAAAACATTCCTGGTGTGGCTGCACAGCTATTTACTCTGCTGGCTGTAAATGATATTGAGGTTAAACTAATCTGCACCTCTGAGGTTGAAATATCCTATCTAATTTATGAAAAAGATATTGACAAAGCTATTACTGCAATAAAAAGAGAATTTAAGCTTTAACTTACTTTAAAAATTGCGGTGAAGAACAAGCAAATCCTCCGACCGTATAACCAAGGCATCCTGTCTTGATGTAATACTCACAGCTACTTACTTTTGCTGTGTCGGCTACAATACTTGTTCTTCACCTACTATTTCTAACATCAATTTCTAAGCGAGCTTCGCAAATAGAAATATATTGCTACTATTCCTTGCATTAAGACATAGGTATACTGAAATGTTCTTTTGCAACAGCTCCAACCCTATTGATTTTATTAATAAAAATAATAAATTCACTCAAGATAATCCTGCTTTATTCTTCCTCATCTTTTGGAACAGGTTTATAAAAGCTTTCACCAGCACTATTATCATTAAATATATTATCTTCGTTAATTTTGTCCTTCTCGCTTGGTATAGCAACATACTTCTTTATCAGCGGATCAACGTAGAAGTTATTCATCAAACCTACAAAAGCAGGCAATAACAGTGCATAGATAACAACCCCAAGAATAGGAATATAGAAAGCTAAAAACGCAATAATTAAATTAAGAATAATCATTAAAAGGTTTGGAATAAACTTCATAACACTGAATATTAATGCATTCTTATATATATTCTTAATACTTAAATTAACAGTAACAAGCATTGGATAGATATATAAATGCATCATAAAGAAAATTACTACTGATATAAGCATAAATGTCGCACCGAATATAGGCAATATACCATTCATACTGGAATATATATTAATGGCAATACTAAATACTATCATAGCGAAAATGTCTATAATTGTAATTATCATTCCTTGCTTAAAGTTTTTCAAAAAGTTCTCTTTAAAATCCCCCCATATAAAGGAGTGCTCTTCTCGTGAATAATTTCTCAAAACATAGGTAAAACCAGCTTGTACAGGTCCTATTGTAACTACAGGAATCAGAGTAATAATAGAGGCAAAAAACACTCTAATAACCAAATCACCCATGCCACCATCAAGCCTTATTCTTTGAAACAGTACTGATGATATATAATTTGCTACCACCAATGCAAGAATATTGAACAACACAAACATCAAATTAACCTTAATCAAATTCCAGAATTTCCTCTTAACCACTTCAAAGAACACAAAAAATCTTGGCTTTTGAGGTGCATCTTTGTCAACCCCTGGACCTGGCTTATTATAATTAATACTCAGTAACCCCACACTCAACTCTCCTTTTTCTTGTTGTCATTAGTATATTGTATCAATCCTGTTCTAAGACTACAATATATATTTTGAAACATTTTGATGGTATTTATTGGTATTTATTAAGTCAATTATATAGGATGAATAGCCATAATATCGGACGATAATTTTATCTTGAGGCTATATATCCGATTGCATCGAACGATAGTTTGGGCTTGAGACTAATCCTCCTACAGAACAAACACCTAAAACCTAAACCGTTGAAACGTTCAAAGCAATGAAGACTCCGACTTATTAAAATAAATGTATAATAGTACATGTTCTTTTGGAAGACGAAGTTTTCAACTGTAATTGACTTTATGACAGATAACTATATTATAATGCTATTTTAATCTGAAATTGTTAACTATATATTAAATTATTCTAACTTTACAGTTTATTTATCATTACAGCTTAATTTTTAAATTCCGTTTATATATTTAAATATTTCTTAAATATTTTGCCTTAAATATTTTTGTATATTTCTTAAATATTTTGCCCTTAAATATTTTTGTATATTTTTTAATTTTTATTATTGACAACATAGAGTGAATGCGAGTATAATCATACTTGCTGATGGCAAACACATCAGTTACATGACAGATGCGGTCGTGGCGGAACTGGCAGACGCGTACGTTTGAGGGGCGTATGGGAGACCGTGTGGGTTCAAGTCCCACCGTCCGCACCACAATTTGTCCGAAAACTCGCTATTATAGCGAGTTTTTTGGCGTTCTCAGATTGTTTTTATACTTTTTTACTATTTTTAAGGAAAATTAAATAGCAGCAAGGAATGATTTTAAAAAGCGGT
>JAEWZA010000349.1 GCA_023395575.1 Bacillota bacterium | reverse complement strand
CGCCATATCCTGAATCTTCAATTGCCTCCCAAGCAGTTTGCAAAAAAAGTCTCTGATTAGGATCCATTAAGCTAGATTCCTTTGGAGATAATTTAAAATAGTTATAGTCAAATTTATCAATTTCATTTAAAAAAGCTGCCTTGTTCTTATCTATGCTATCCTGTGTAATCCCCATTAATCTAAGAGCATCAACAATATCCTGCCTTCTTCCTTCTGGAATATCTCCAATACAATCTGTGCCATTTTTTAATACTTCCCAAAATTCTTCAATTGTATTGGATTTGGGAAGCTTAACCCCAATTCCAACTATAGCAATATCCTTCTTGGATATTTCTTCTACTGTAAAGTTTTTTTTGCTATCTCTTCCTCTAATTTTGACAGAATCAAAACCAACCATATTTCCCCTCCTGAGTGATACATAATTACTCGTTCATAAATAGCTCTATATCGTTTCATATTGCTCAACAAGAGATTCAATTAATTCACAATATCCCTCAACTAATTCAATTATTTTTTCTTTTCTAAGTCGTTGATGATTATATTGACAAATAAAGCAAATTTCCTGCTGTTCCTCACTAAATTCAAAAATGATATCATATATTTCATTAAGTCTTATTGACCCATCTATTTCTTTAGTGTTGCAGAAAAAAGGCACCACTTTATAATCATGGTTTCTCCTTCCATCCTGAAGCAATTCTGAAATAGAATACACTCCTTCTATTTTGTCTAATTTATTCTGAACAGATTTAAACAGCATTGAAAAGCCATCAATTTCATTTAAATTAATAGAAATAGGTATCGAACAATTATTATTTTGTGTTGAAGCATGGATAATTGTACTCTTACTCTCAGTTATTTCTGTGAATATATATGTAAACATTGATAACAGCATAATATATTCACTAGATGACTCCTGTGAAGCAACATTTCTTATCCTAAATACTAAATCACTTTCTAACTTAAATTTAATAGGACTAGAATCAGAATTTGTTTTGCTCTGCAGAAAATAATCATTTGGTAGACTTATTGCTTCTAAAGATTTATTTTCCCCTTCAACATTTGTTTTTCTTTTTATGTATTGTGCTAATTTTGATATTGTTGGATAAGTAAACAAGTCTGTCCCAGTGATTACCCCAGGGAAAAACTTTTCAATTTTTGAATGTACCTGAATTAATAAAATAGAGCTTCCGCCTATATCAAAAAAGTTATCCTGTGTTCCAATTTTATCAATCTTTAATACATTTCTCCATATATCAAGTATTAAATTCTCTATATCATTTTTAGGTTCAGTAAATACAGTAATTTCTGTTTCAGTACTTTTCTGATTTATGAATTTTTCATATTTTCCCCTTATTTCTTCTGTTTCCTCTTGATTAAAAAGCTTAACATCAACTAACTTGGTTTCAGCATTTTCCATTATCTCATTAAATATCTGTAGGTATATCTCTGATAGCTGAACAATTGTTTTTTCAGTAAAAAGTGAGCAATCATAAATAAAATTAATTGAAATGTCATCTCCACATGTTACACCTATGGTCAACGCATAATTTGTCATTTCAAACATTGAATATGACTGTATCTTTATTAGTCTTTCCTCAGTATTCAAGCTTTTATCAAGAGGATAGTTTTCAATAACCATAATTGAGTTAAATAAATTCTGTTTTCTTTCAAAATTAATATAGCTTTTTATATCAGTAATGGAAGATGCCTCGTACTCCTGTCTACTTTTCAAATCCTTATCCACAGAATTAAGTACATCCATGAAGGTTTCTTCATCAACACATTTAACTCTCAATGGAAGAGTATTAATCATTAGACCTACCATTTCCTCTATTGCTTTGATTTCATGAGTTCTACCCGATACAGTAGTACCAAAAACACAATCATTCTTAAAATTAAGTTTTTGTAGAACAATTCCCCATACTGTATAAAATACTGATGCAGGAGTTATCCTGTTTTTCTTGGTAAAGCTTAAAAGCTTCTCATTGATATCCTTTGAAAGCTTTAATATATGGCTTTTGACACTACTATTTCCTTTCAGTTCTTCATCATATGGAAGCCACGTATTTTCTGAAAAATCATTGAGATAATCCTTCCAAAATATCTCTTGTTTTGTCTTATCTAGTCTCTGAATCCATCTTATATATTCTTTAAATTTATTTTTAACAGGGATTGATAGTGAGTTTCCAGCATATAATTGCTCATACGCCCTAAACAACTCATTAAGTATAATCATGTTGCTCCAACCATCATAAATTATATGGTGATTGCAAATAATCATTTCTAGTTCATCTTTACTCATTCTACATAATATTATCCTGTAAGGCTTACTACTAATATCTATTCTTTCTTTTCTTAATTCTTCTCGTAAATCCGAAAGCATCTCTTCCTTCCTATAAATATCCATATAGGCGAAGTCATATTCTCTGATATCTGGTTCGTATTCTTTTAGCACAATTTGCATAGGTTTTTCAACATTTTTCCAACGAAATATAGTTCGTAGCATTTCATTTGTTTTAATAATGAATTCCCAAGCCTTTTTAAGAAGGTCAACATTTATTTCTCCTTTGATTCTTAGAGACAACTGCTCAAAATACATTTCACTATCAGGTTCTGTTACATAGTGAAACAACATACCTTCTTGGGTTGGCGTTAATGCAATTATGTCCTCAACGTTGTTTTTGTCAATTTTTTCTGAAGTACTCATATTTGTGCCTCCAAATTATTTTTTCATTTGAATTTTTTCATTTGAATTTTTTCTTTTGCTAAGTTTATAGTAATATTTCATTACTTATTTGTTGTCCCGATACTTTTTCTTGCTTTATAATCTGTCCCATTTCCATTTTTATAAGTTGGTCTGCGATGCCAAAGTAACTGTCATCATGAGTTACAGCTATTATACATTTACCTTCCTTCTTTAGTTCTGGAAGTAGTTTGTTATAAAAATATTTTCTATGTTCAGGATCTTGGTCAGCAGCCCATTCATCAAACAAAAGTATAGGTTTATCCTCAAGATAACTTACAAGTAATGCTAATCGTTTTCTTTGGCCTGTAGAAAGATTTGTTGAACTAAATACACCGTTCTTTATATGTAGCTTATCTTGGATATGCAATTTTACTAAAAGCTCTTCAATCTCCAGTTCCTTCTTTTCATAATCAACACCATACAACTTCTGAAATAAATAGTAATCGCTAAAAATAGTAGAAAACTGTTCTTTAAGACTTTGCGAATCAATAACATTATTATTTAAAAGAATTTCTCCCTTATCCGCCTTATACAAACCAGTTAGCAATTTTGCTAATGTGGATTTACCACTTCCATTACCACCAGTAATAAATGTAATTTGCGATGAATGGAATTCAATATTAATTGGTCCCACTTTAAAATCACTACCTTCAATATCATTAAACGCAAACTCAACATCTCTCAATTCCAAGCTTATTTTTGAATTTGCTCCTGCCTCTAGATAATTTATAGCAATAGGAGCCTCCATTAAAGAAATTTCATTAATGAGTTGACTAAGCCTGTTATAACTTATCCTCATCTGAAATATATTAGGAATAGAAGTTAAAATAGCACGGACAGGACCTGTCATATATAAAAATACAAATATAAAATTAGTCAATGTTGAATTTTCAATATTTTTAAACACCAATGGAAAAATAAATGCCACCGCTCCAATAACTAAAGTAAATAGAAGTTCTCCAACTATAAAAGCCTTAGCGAATTGAACATCCGCATATATTCGTTTGTTTTTGTATGTTAAGCAGCTATCTCTCATGTCTTCATTGAATTCATTTCTTTTGCTAATATTCAAGTTTAACTCTTTAAATCCATAAATAAGATCATTTATGAATCTGAAAAATATATTTTGAATATCCCTAGTTTGTTCCCAAGCTATATTTGCTTTCCAGCCAACGACATAATATACGCCTGATAATACAATAATAACCACCAAAGAAACCAACAGTCCATAAATGTTAATAAATCCAAGATAAATAAAACATGCCACAAGAGTAACTAGTGCAGTGACACCTGTTACAAGTATGTTTGCAAAATTACTAACTGTTTCTGGATCATTATTGAGTCCAGCTTGTATTTTGCCATTTTTTAAATCTTCCATATTTTTATAGTACATCTTTAGTATTTTGTCTGTTAGTTCCATTCTCTTTTGATATACATAGTTATTTGTAATGCTTATAAGCTTTAGTCGAATCAATTGCTGACCTACTACGTAAATTATCAGTCCAATAATAAAGTATAGTAAAAGACTAACAGGAAACTCATAATCTTCAGGATTTAAAGTCAAGATGTCTAAAGTCTGGTTTATTATAAAAATGATTAAGGCATTACCAAAACCACTTGCTACACTTAAGGCAGCTATCATAAATATTGATTTTTCACCCTCCTTTGTAAAAAGAGCTGAAAGAGTGAAATATATAAAAAGAAGTAAAATAAGCGAAGCGACCAAAATCAGTGCTACAATAACACTGCTTGGGCCCCACACAACTATAGCCTCCCATGGATAATCTGAAAACAATACGTCCCGAACCCTGTAAATGCAGTAGCCCAAAAAAACTATAAATAAAGCTGACAGCAGCAAATTAATAGCTTTTTTCAAATCTATTCCCGCAAATTTTCTACGCGACTTAATAATTTCAAACACCATCTGCAAAATCATTAGTAAAAAAAGTAAAGCTAAAACGCCAACAATACATATGATGGTGAAGCATGCCTTATCTACTGTTACATATGTATCACTTGCTTCAGGCACCCATTTGTCCATTATTAAGTCGATAATATATGGTGCTGAAAAAAGCACACGTCCAGAATTCATGTTAGCTAGGACACAAACGCCCAATTCTTCATCAGGTCTAAATGCTATTGAAGATGAATATGTAGGATTACTTCCAGCATGAAAAAATAAGCCTCCATTTCCCGACTGACAAACATCCCATCCTGCTCCATAAGAACCATAGGTTGTGCCATATGACAAAAATGGGTTTACTCTCCTATCAGGAATATGGGATTCATCAATCAATTCTTTAAACATATTAGATTGCGTATTAATCCCAAGCTGAATGCGTAACCAAGATTCCATATCATTGATGTTAGATATTATGTAACCAGCTGGAGTATTTCCTCTAAAATAAGGTGGGTCATATTTTAAAGCCATATTGAACCCAATCTTATAACCTTGAGACAATCTGTCCTTTTGAATATCCTCTCTAGTCACATACGTATTAGTCAGCCCTAATGGTTCAATAATATTTTCTTTCATGAACTTCTCATATGTCTGTCCTGTTACTTTCTGTATTATGAGTCCTAAAATATCATAATTTATAGTAGCATATATAGCTTCTGCTCCTGGACGTCTATCTAATTCCTGTCCCACTAAGGTTCTTACTGTAGCTTCAATTCCATTTTCCTCATCATTAGTAACAGGAATATAACCTGTAGTTTCAGAAGGAATACCACCAGTTTGGTGTAAACACTGTTCTATGGTAATTACTTCCTTTTTGCCTTTGTATTGCATCCAAAACCAAGGTAAGTATTTATCTACCGGATCATTTAAATTAAGCATTCCCTTGTTTTGAAGATAAAGTATACCCAATCCTGTAAAAGCTTTTGTCATAGAGCCCAGTTCGAATAACGTATCAGAACTAACTAGTTTCTTTGAGTCTAAGTCTGAATATCCAAAGCTTTTCTTATAAACTGTTTTATCGCCTTCAATAATTACAATAGATAATCCTGGTATTTTTCCCTTACTCATTTGTCTTTGAATATACTTTTCAATTTCATCAATTTTCTGCTGAGTTGTAAGGAGTGAATCACTTTTTGTTGTCGACATACAATTTGCAATTTGTGTCTGAAAAAGAATAGCAAAAATCAATAAAAATACTGTTATAAATTTTTTCATTATAACTCTCCTAACTTTGTGCTTTATAAACAAAATAATAGAATTTGTTCTAACTAAATAGTTCGTCTAGTTCATCTTGAGAAACATCAATAGTATCAAAATCAGATGGAGTAAATTCTTTAGATGTTACACTACAGCAATGGTGTATTATTGATTCTATATTGCTAAGATACAAATTCATTAGCTTTTCAATTGTCTCATCTAAAAACTTGTTTCGGCTGTAAGTAAAGGTTATTTTTAATTTATCCCTTAAAACCATAGAATTTACATCTATTAGCGCAGTAGTTTCATTTTGCTCAGAACAGTCTAGTCCTACATCCCCCTCCATTATTTCAAATATTCCATAGTCCTCAGTTCCATTAAATTCACCCAAATAATTATACCGAATACACTTTAAACTAACTTCTTCATAGCTTTTGTTTAGAAATCTGCTTATTCCCAACTCCATACCTTTTGCAGTTGCCTCTTTAATTTGTTCTTTTAGAGCTTTTATATTATCTGACAAGTTATCATTTTTAACTTTGAATACTACAGGATAAATATTTGTAAACCAACCAACGGTTCTTGAAATATCCATATCCTTTACTATTTCATCCCTACCGTGACCCTCAAGCTCAAGACCAATATTCTCTTTTCCCCAAAACTCAGATAATGTTAATATAAATGAAATAAGCAATATTTCACCTAAATGCGTACCATATGAGGTATTTGCATTTTTAAGTAAATCTTTTGTACTGCTCTCAGATAACTCACCAGATAATGAGTGGCAATTTTTTACAGAATCATTACCGAGATTATAATCTGAAGAAAATATAAATGCCTTATCTACTTTTTGGTTATCTTTGCAATAATCTATTTTAGGGCCAATTTCTTTTGTATAATCCTTTAAAGCTAATGCCCATTTTTGGTATGAAAGAGTTTTTGCTGGAAGCTTTACCGTATTTCCAGTTAATATTTGCTGAAGCAATGTAGCTAAATCCTCCAACAGAATTCTCCAAGATACCCCATCCACAACCAAATGATGTGCAGTAAGTAAAATTCTCTTTCCTCTACGCCCAAGGTTAAAAACACATGACTTT
>JAEWZA010000244.1 GCA_023395575.1 Bacillota bacterium | reverse complement strand
GCATTTGCGTATACAAATATTAGCAGAGCGTCATTATTTCAGGAAGAAAAATATATGAATTTATGGGTGGCAATTGAGTCATTAGCAAGGACAGATATGTATGCCGATATAATCACTAATGTAAAAGAAATACTCCCGGCTGCTTTGTGCTTAAGGTATATCTACAGAATTGTGAGAAATTTTGTGGAGGATTGTGGACGATGTGGAATAAGCTATAATTTTTCAGATAGAAACGTTGACATTAAACAAGAGTCTAAAAGAAGGCTGGTTAAGGAAACTATAGAAGTTTTTCAAAATGAAACGATATATTTGGAATTACATAATAATTGTTTGGTAAATTCTATGTTAGCGTTTAGATGTAATCAAATTAAAAAACTAGTATGTGATTTACCATATGCACTTCAAAAAATAGAAAATCATTTCGAAAAGGTTAAGTGGCAAGTGCAGAGACTTTATAGAATTCGTAACGAAATCGCACATTCTGCATTGCAAGAACAATCGTCGCTAATAATCTACATTGAACATATGTATGATTATCTTTCTGTATTTATTTTGGAAATTGTTGCTTGTATAGAGAACAAAAAACTTGAGTCATTGGGAGAGGTATATACAGTAATAAAGGATAATTATGACTTGTTTATTGAATTATCAAAGAGTAAATTGCAACTAGACCAAGATATCGTGAAAAGTTCAGTTTTAAGAAGTGGTATTATTGATTTGCTTTTTTAGCATACATATGAAGAAATTTTGAGAGAGAAGTTAATAAAAGAACTGATTAAAAATTTTTACTTTGGGAGTGTCTGTTCAGGATCTTTCGTGTAGAATAAAGGAGCTATTAAAGATGTCGGTGGTCTGAACAGTATATAAAAACTGCAAGATGAGTGGATTTGATTATAAATTAATACCAAGAAGTAAATTAACATTAGTTATAGAGAGGAATAAGGTATGTTTGATTATAATGAGGTTGTCAAAATTTCTGAAACTATTAAAAGTGATTATCCTAAAGAGGCGAAAGATTTTGTGGATGCCTTTGAATGGCTTAACTTAGCAATAGAAGGTGTATTAGCAAGTGTTGGAAGAGATCTTCCCAAAATCCATAAGTTAAATAATTTTAATAAAATAGTTGAACTTGCTGGCTTCTCCGCTAAATTAAAAGAATTTCAACAAAGAATAATTGAAGTTTCGTCATATTTCGAAAATCAAGATGAAGATGATGCTGAATTAGAAGAAGAAAATATTTTGGATTTAGAGAGTGAAGACTTTGACAGAAAACCATTACCCAATTATGCTTCCTATTCAGTTGATCAAACAGTTCCGCATACTTTGTATGAAGACTATAAATTCACAAGACCATGTGCATTTTCTTTTCAAGGAAACCTCTATGAAGTTAGAAATATGAGAGAAGTACTAGTACAAAGTTGTGGAATTTTGGCAAAGATAGATATTGAGAAAATGGAGTCTTTTGTTGATGATTCAACTATGAAAGGAAGAAAGGTTTCATATTTTAGTACTAAGCCAATCGTAGAAGACTATATTAGTAAAAATGAAAAAATCCCTGAAACTGAGTTGTATGTATGGGTTAACTTAAGTTGCAATCATATTAGAAACATAATTAGAAAGATGTTAAAAAAATATGGATATAGTTTTGACGATTTTAAAATATATCTAAGGGCAGATTATTCAGATCTACATAATGAAAATGTTCTAGAAATAAGTGGCGTTAATGAAAAAATAGGTAAGTATGTTAATTCATGCATGAAGATGCTAGAGGTTAATTGCTATGAATTTTCTGAGAATGAAATAATTGCAATGCAATCTATTGAATGGTGTAAAAAGCAGTTGGGAATATATCAGCCACTTATAAAAAAATATGATGACACTAAGGATATATTATCTCAAATAACAGTAAATGGATACCCACGATATTGGAAAGAGATTTTTATTTTTAACAATAAGAAGTACTTTGTTACAAGCCAGTGGTACGAAAGACATAGAAAATTATTCACTGAATGGTTTAATTCTTTAAAGATAGGAGTGGAATAGGTGGTTGTAGATGGTAAGTTTTACAGTTACAAAAAAAATGATGGAAGAGGTTATGATTTAGTATTGCAAAAGTGTATTGAAGATACTTGCTTATACTGTATTAACAATACATTCCTAAATGCTGAAGATAAGATAAATAAACCGATTATGATGTTGGGGAAAATTCAGAGTGGTAAAACAAGGGCTTTTACAGGGCTTATAGCATTAGCTTTTGATAATTCTTTTGATGTTGTTTTTATTTTAACAAAAAATAGCACCGCACTCGTTCAGCAAACGGTATCTAGAATGAAGAAAGAATTCAGACCTTTTATTCTTGGACATGAGATAGTCGTAGGAGATATTATAAAAAAGAAATCTAAAATTAGCGGATATGAACTAAGGCAAAAGAATATTATTGTAGCCAAAAAACAAAAAGATAACTTAGATAAAATTATCTCTTTTATAGAGGATTATGCAATTTCTCAAAAGAAAAATTGTTTAGTAATTGATGACGAAGCAGATACTACTGGAATTGGCTATGGAAAAGTTAAGGATAGTGATGATTTTACATTAAGAACTGTATCATCAAAGGTAAATGAACTAAGAGGAACACTAGATGGATGTGTGTTTGTTGAAGTAACTGCAACACCGTATGCTCTTTATTTGCAGCCAGAGTTTGGGAATGAGGATATTCCACATCCGATTAAACCATTAAAAACAGTTTTAGTACCATCTGGAGAAGGATATATAGGAGGGCATGAGTATTTTATTAAAAGCAAGGATGAGAATAGTTGTTATTCTTATCTTTTTGTACCCATGAGTCAAGAAGAATGCGATTTAATATCAGAACAGAAGAGAAAAGGTAAAAAATCAAAGATTGAAGATGGACGTGTTTTTAAAAAGGACGAAATCTTATTCAAAGATAAATTACCTGTATTTAAGAAAGGTCTTGTTAATTTTTTAATAGGAGCAATTGCACTGAGAAAAATTAATAATGATAAAAGCCATTATTCGTATGTCATTCATACAGCTACACAAAAAAAATCACATGATAATTTACAAGATGTTGTGGAATTTTTCTTACAGCAGGTAGCTTTAAGAGATAGTATTACAAAACCTATAATTGAAAAACTGTTTAGTGAGAGCTACTATGAAATCAAGAAGTCGGTAAATGCATATGGGCTTACTATGCCAGAATATCCAGAGATAGAGAAAGATTTCTATGATTATATAGATAATGGAGATTATAGCGTTGATGTAGTTAATAGTGATAAAGCTCAAGACATAGGATTATTACTTGATGGAGAGACAGGTGAGCTAAACCCGCAGACACCTCTTTCAATATTTGTTGGTGGAAGTGTTTTGGATAGAGGAATTACAATTCCAAATATGATTGGTTTTTATTATGCTAGAAACCCAAGAATAATGCAACAAGATACGGTACTCCAACATTCAAGAATGTTTGGATATCGGAAAAAATTGCTTCCTGTAACAAGATTTTATACGACTGAACGAATTTACAGTAATATGGAGAAAATAACAGAAATAGATATCGCCCTTAGAGAGGATATAGAGAACGGAAAACAAGGAAATGGAGTATATTTTATTACTAATTATTCGCAGGACAAATCTTTTGGAACTGGAGCAATTAAGCCTTGTTCACCAGATAAAATTCGAATATCGGATATTATACTCTTAAAGCCTAATAAGCGTATATTACCAGTAGGGTTTGAACCAGTTGTTAAGTCAGAGTATAGTAAACACAATAATAAAATTAATAAAATTTTGAATAATGAAGAAGATTATTTTTTTGTTAAGCTACATAGGGATATTGTTTTTAAATTAATAGAGTTGGCATATCTCACAATAAATCCTGATGAAGATTCGGATAGGTTTATAAATTGTGATGAATTTATTACTTCTTTAAAATATATGTTACGTGATAACAATGAACTTCATGTTGTTGTAAAACGTAACAAGAAAGATAGAAAAAAGAGGCCTTCAGGTAGATTATCAGATGCTCCTGACAATGGAGAGCAAGTGAGAGCGTTAGCTATACAATTGGCTGAAACAGTTCCAGTAGTAATTTTGCTGAATGAAAATGGAGAAGATGAGACATGGCAGTACAGGCCGTTTTGGTGGCCTATACTTGTTTCTCCTAAAAATGTTCCTAAAACAATGTATGCGGCTAAACTTGCTGGCGAAAAGCTGGTATAACTGTTCAAATTAATGTAAGCTGTACTCTTTACTAAGTAGGTTGGCCAGTATAAATTAAGAAGTTAAACTGCAGAGACAAAACACGCAATATGTTATTGCAATTTTACTGCACTATAAAAAATCAACTATTTTTTTGATTTTTATAGTGCATTTTATTACTTTTGTGATACAATGACTGTTAATTAATAATTATAAAAAATTGTAAACTAAATAAAATAATCGAAAATAAATGGGGAGGTAGACCATGAAAAACCTTATAAAACCAGATGGATATAAGTCTAGTCTTAATATCCGAATGACAGAAGTTGCAATAAAGCAGACTAAGGATTTTTTTGAAAATGAACTTGCTAAAGAGTTAAATTTAACAAGAGTTTCAGCACCGTTATTTGTTAAGCCTGAAACTGGACTAAACGACAATCTTAATGGTGTAGAGAGACCTGTTTCTTTTGATGTAAAGGGTGTTGGCGGAGATACAGTTGAGATTGTGCATTCACTTGCAAAGTGGAAGAGAATGGCTCTTAAGCGTTATGGCTTTGAATCAGGAGAAGGTCTTTATACAGATATGAATGCCATCAGAAGAGATGAGGATTTGGATAACTTGCATTCAGTGTATGTTGATCAATGGGATTGGGAAAGAATTATTCAAAAAAGTGAAAGAACAGAAGAAACATTAAAGGGTATTGTAAAAAAGATTTTTTCAGTTTTCAAGAGGACTGAGGACTATTTAGCAGGTCTATATCCTGAATTACAACGTTTCTTGCCAGAGGATATTTTCTTTATTACAACCCAGGAATTAGAGGATATGTATCCTACATTGAGTCCAAAAGAAAGAGAAAACACTTTAGCTAGAGAAAAGAAAGCTATTTTTATCATGAAAATTGGTGATTTGCTAAATTCTGGAATTAAGCATGATGGAAGAGCCCCTGATTATGATGATTGGTCTTTAAATGGTGATATTGTTTTCTATTATCCAGTACTTGATATAGCTTTTGAAGTTTCATCTATGGGTATTAGAGTAGATGAAACCACATTAGTTGAACAGCTTAAAAAAGCTGAATGTGAAGACAGAAAGAAGTTCAAATTCCACAAGGATATTATTAATAAAGAGCTTCCTTACACAATAGGTGGAGGAATAGGCCAATCAAGAATATGTATGTTCTTCTTAGGAAAAGCTCATATAGGTGAAGTTCAATCTTCAGTATGGAGCGATGAAATGTTTGAAGAATGCTCAAAGAATAATATTGAATTACTATAAAAGTACCATGTTTGCATTATTTTTTATTTTCGAGTCTATATGACATATAAGAATAGCCGAAATATGCACGTATTGTTGCATATTTCGGCTACTTTTATGCAGTAAGTGGTGTTGAGATTAGTCTCTCAAATATGTTGAACCATCCATTGGAATATAAACCTCAAGAGAGGATGGCTGTTGACCGTACATTCCCACTACATAGAATGTTAGGTTTCTGTTGGGCAATAATCGCACATTAGGCAAATTTACCACTATTGTATTGACTGTGGTAGGCTTAACTACAAGATTATAGGTGCCTGGTGAAACTGGTGTATATTGACTGGCTTCTGTATAGTTGATGTCAGTAAATATGTTTTGCCCATATCTTTGAGCAAGATTCAATGCTGGAGCATTAGGTGATAAGTTGATAAAACGAATATTAACTCTGTTTTTTGAGAGGTGTTGATAAACATCTTCTACAGGCAAAACTCCAATATTTGGCAATATACCAATAACGGCTAAAGTATATACTTTATTAACTGCTATTGGAAGGCGAATACTTAAAATTGGAGAATCTTTTAATCCAACAGGGAATGCTTCAATTATATACATACCAGCACTTACGGAAACATATTCTGTAAATTGACCAAAGGCTATTCTGTTGGCAATTTTCTTTCCATTTGCATAGATATCTACCTCAGGCGCACCTGGAGCAGCATGAAATACTCTGATATAGGAAATACCAGGCATTTGTCTTGGATCTATTGTTTCATTGGGACAGTAAAAGCTATCATTAATCATTTTTTCACCACCATATTAAAATACAATCTTATATTGCAATATATGCAAATTAATTCATAAGGGTTAATACAAATGGTTTTGTTGCTAAAA
>JAEWZA010000216.1 GCA_023395575.1 Bacillota bacterium | reverse complement strand
TATCTACTACAAAAGAAAAAACAGGAGCCTTCACTGGAGCGTATGCTATTCATCCAATTACAGGTGTAAAAGTACCAATATGGATTGCTGATTATGTATTGGCAAGCTACGGTACAGGCTGCGTAATGGCTGTTCCTGCTCACGATGAAAGAGACTTTGACTTTGCCACAAAATACAGTCTCCCTATAAATAGGGTAATTAAAAGTGCTGATGGTGAAAATGATGATCTACCTTTCTGTGACTATGGTTTACTTGTAAATAGTGCAGAATTTGATGGTGTATCCTCCAATGATGCCAGAATTGGTATTGTTAAAAAGCTGGAGGCAGATAAAAAGGGTAGCTTAAAAATCAATTACCGTCTAAGAGATTGGCTAGTATCCAGACAAAGATACTGGGGCGCTCCAATACCAGTGGTTTATTGTGAACACTGCGGTGAAGTTGCTGTTCCTGAAAAGGATTTACCAGTTATGCTCCCATATAATGTTGAGTTTAAGCCAGATGGAGAATCACCATTAAAGAAGTGTGATGAGTTTATAAATACAGTTTGTCCAAAGTGTGGCGGTCCTGCAAAAAGAGATGCTGATACACTAGATACTTTTGTATGTTCCTCTTGGTATTACTTAAGATATCCAGACAGCAAGAACAGTGACAAACCTTTTGATACAGAATGGATTAATAAGATTCTGCCTGTAGATAAATATGTAGGGGGTGCGGAGCATGCAGCAATGCATCTGCTTTATGCTCGCTTTGTAACAAAGGCACTCCGTGATCTCGGGTATGTTAATTTTGACGAGCCATTCCTATCGTTAGTTCATCAGGGCACAATCCTTGGTTCAGATGGAAACAAAATGAGTAAGTCAAAGGGTAACACAATTTCACCAGATGAATATGTGCGTAAATATGGTTCTGATATATTCAGAATGTACCTTGGATTTGGTTTTAATTATGTTGATGGCGGTCCATGGAGTGATGATGGACTCAAGGCAATATCAAGATTTGCCAGCAGAATAGAGAGATTGGTAGAAAGCCTCTCAGAGCAAAAGCAAAAAACCTATAGAACTGATATGGATAAGGACGACAAGGAATTAAACTATGCTCGCCATTTTGCAATAAAAAACGCGACACAGGATACAGAGAGATTCCAGTTTAATACTTCCATTTCTCGCTGTATGGAGCTTGTTAATGCACTGTACAAATATGATGCAGAAGTTAAGGTTAAAAACATCAAGCTCTTTGAGGATACTATCGCAGACCTTGTTAAATTAGTTTCTCCTTTTGCTCCTCATTTTGCAGAAGAACAATGGGAACAGCTTGGCTATAATTATTCAATCTTCAACCAACCTTGGCCCGAATTCGATGAGAAAGCATTGACTAGAGACACTATTGAGCTTGCCGTTCAAATAAACGGAACTGTAAGAGGAAAAATCGATATATCTGCCAATGCTGAAAATAGCGAAACCGAAGCTGCTGCTTTAGCCGATGATAAAATAAAACAATTCTTAGAAGGCAAGGAAGTTAAAAAAGTTATTGTTGTTAAAGGCCGTCTAATTAACATTGTTGCAAAATAAAAGCTAGTTTGTTAAAAATCAAGTCTGAAAACCACTAGAGATATTAATTCTCTTCTGAATTTTCAGACTTTTTTATGGCTATATGTCAATAGTTGGGGTAGAATGTTAAACTGAAATTTTATTTGAGATCCCGTTGCTTAAAATTTCATTGTCTATATTTGAGCCAATTACTATGGGCTAAATATCCTATGATATCAGTCGATATTTTTTTAGTTTGAGTCTATTCCTACCTACACTGTAAAAATCGCTTAAAAGCGTATTTCACCTGAGAAACGATATAAATATTATCATGGAGGCTTGAACCTTGGAACAGTATTTACTTTAGTAAAGGCTAATTTAGCCGTACAATTTAATAGTAAATTAAACAATTATTATTGTACTATATGGGTATTTATGTTTTAATATTATAAAATAATGTAAAGCAGAAATAATATAGGGGGCATTTTTTTGGAAATTACATTTTACAGAAAGCTTGCAAATAAGTTAGCAGACGCAGTAGTAAAAAATCAAGAGTATTCGGAGCTAGAAGAAAAACGGATTCGCCATGGCTTGGTATGCATCTTTTCAGATTCATATAAATTTATATTAATATTCATTATTTTTTCTTGCTTATTATTAACTAAAGAATGTTTTATCGCCTTTATTGGTATTTTAATGTTACGTCCCTTCTTGGCAGGCTATCATGCAAAAAGTGAGATTTTTTGTATATTTATGTCATTTGCAACTATAGCAATTAGTATATTTGTCGGAAAATTAAATATAATACCTAACACCATTAATATATCATTTTTGATTTTACTGCCCATAGTTGGTTTAATAATTGCACCTGTTCGCACTAAAAAAGTCGAAGAAAAGAAAACAGTGAGCAAATTATTAACAGTTTTATTTACATTTTTAGCTCTAATTCTAGATTATTTTTTATTAGATAGTCAGATTTTATTAGTAAGCGTACTTCAAGTATATTTGCTTGCATTGTATCAAATGATAAAAAATATTTCAAATAGTAGAGTCAATAATGATTCAGCTGTGAATGCATAACAAAAATATTAGAATACTATTGTATCACCACTAATATTATTTTTATGCTCAATAAAAAATTTTTTTCATTTTTATTTTTATATTTTTCCGCCTCAACTTATTTAATATAGCACCTTAACATAATTTGTAAGTATATGGTATTTTATAAATATTAAAAAAGGTATTGACAAATTGTGTTATATAAGACATTATTAGGTTTGTTAAAAAATATGAAAGGTGGATTTAAAAGTGAAAAGAAGTTTATTAAAACTAATTGGTTTAAGTTCTATACTTATGGCGGGACTAGCTGGCGCTGCTGCTAAAACTATTTTATACTTTGAACCGAAGTCAAATTAATATATTTTGACCTATAAAAAACCGAAATAAATACATGTACTTAATTATGGTACATGTATTTTTTCGGTTTTTTAATTTTATTCATCAAAGAAAATTTTTAGCTTCTATCTTTTTTATACAAAGCAATTTTCACTATATTTTTTGGAATTCTTACATATTATTATATTTTTTTATGACTTTCACATATTTTTGATAGTAAGCATTGACTTTATATGTAGAATTTGCTATTATTATGTTAAATAATTGTAAAGGAGGGTTTCTATTGAAAAAACATTTGTTAAAATCAATCGGGATGGGTTCTTTACTAATTGCTAAGCTTGCAGCGGGATCAACTAAAACTTTTGGCTTTTTTGAACCAAAAGAATAGTACTTTTTTTTTTAATACTACTTGAAAAAACTCATATATACATGTACAGTTAGTATATAGTATATATGGGTTTTTTTGTGGCCTTTTTTGAGAGGAGAGTTTGAGTGTACGAGGTTAGTAATATTTTTTTCACTGCACTAGAAGGTTTTATATTTATTATAGCTTTTATGACATTTTCAGATCGGAGAGATTTTTTATTTAAGCATTTAAATAAGGTAGTTATATTTGTAGTTATTTATACCATTTGTTCATTATTCTTGTCTAGCCTTTTTCCAGCAGGCTTACAGATATTACCTCATGTGGTACTCACCGCAGTCATTTTAAATTACATATTTAATGGCTCATTTTTAAAAAGCTTAATAAAACACTTTCTAACCATTATATTTTTTTCATTTGTTGAATTATCCATTATGGCAATCTATACTATTGTATTTGAAATACCTATGGATGAAGCCATATCCGGTGGATATAGTCTTCTTATAGGTTCAATTGCCGCTAAAACTATTGAGTCTGTTGCTGCATTTATTCTATATAAAAAAAATATACGTATAAGCTTTCTCATTGACAAGGATTATAATCGTTCAAAATTTGAACCAATATTAATACTTGTATCCTCTGCATTATTACTATTAATAAGTTTAAATGTATTTGTATCAGGTGACCCTGACAAACTTATATTGTTCAATATTTGTTCATTTATGATATATGCAGTCCTCATAGTTGGAGTTATTTTAATGTTTCGTGAATTTTCTAGGCTTGAAATGCTCGAATTTGCCAGTAAGTTAGAAAAGGAAAATGTAAAACAGTTAATTGCATTTAACGAAATGGTGGCAAAAGAACGCCATGAGTACAAAAATCATTTAAATACCATATATGGCTTATGTACTCTAAACAAACCTGATTTAAGTGAAAAAATTAAATCATATATCAATAATTATGCAAATAATAAGGAAACACGAAATATAGCAATATATTCTGGAAATGATTATGTTGATGCAATAATTAATGTTAAGTATAATAATGCAATTCAAAAGGGAGTGGATATTATTGTTGATTTTGCAACACCATTATCAATTGCGAATATCTCTGAAGAAATAGCTGTCACAATCTTTTCAAATATTATAGAAAATGCTTTTGAGTCAATTGCTTCGGTTGAAAGAGAAAAAAAATTTATTAATGTCCAAACTTATGTAGATAGAAATACTTACTACATATCAATCTCAAATAATGGACCTATGATTACGGAAGCTGATAGAAAAAAAATATTTACCGCAGGCTATTCAACAAAAGATAATTCTACAAAAAAGAGAGGCTTTGGGCTAAGTATCGTTCTTTCGGCAATAGAGCAATCTGGCGGGAGTATTACGATAAATAGCACTGAAGATGTAACAGAGTTTTTGATTGCTCTTCAGGTAAAGGCTAGTTCTCAGCCATCCATTGCTAAAATGGCATAGTATTATCCATATAAGATATATACTCTGTTTCAAGATATAGCTTGCGTCATTTATTAGCTGGTTTTAATTATGTAAATGCATTATAACGTCTTGATACAAAATGGAATTTTTCGATTGCAGGAAAATTTCATTGCATCAGAGACGTGTAAATGAGGCGGGAGATGTTCTTTCCGCCTGAAAAGCTAAAGCGGATACCCACAACTCATAGAAGTTTGGGACATTTTCTTGCCTCATTATATCGGGTCAGGGAATTTATGAAGCAGCGATTTTTGCAAATAAAAATATACTTTACTTTGGAAATTGGTTATAATAAAAGGATAGTCTAAAATGTACAATTACTGCTTTTTATTATAACAATCAGGAGTAACAAATGTTTCATATTTCTAAAGATAGTATATATTATTTGTCAACGCCTATGCGAATTAATAAGGGCTTTGATTACTATAAAACTAAAAGAATACGTTCTGTATCCTACAATGAAGACATGTATTTATTTGATGCGTCAGTTCTAGGAACTCGCCCTTATAATGTACAAGTACAGTTTGATAAAAATGGTAATCTAAAAGATTACTCTTGTACCTGTCGTGATTTTTCCGATTCAAATAGTTGCTGTAAGCATATTATATCGGTATTATTTCTCATAAATGAAAAGGATGAGCAAGGGTTCTTTAATTCTGCAAATCAAAAAAAAGCTATTAAAGAAATTTTTGATTTCTTTCAAGCAAGAGCCAGTTTAGCTAAAGCCAAAGTTAATCTTGAATTTACTTTGGAGTTGTTTAAGCCTAAGTCTCATTTAACTAAACGAGGCCCCTCTGCAACATTAACAATACGAATAGGCTTTGACCGCCTTTATATCGTAAGAAATATAGGCGAGCTACTGGAATGTATTACCCACAATAAAGAACTAGTCTACGGCAAAGGTTTTTCTTTTGATCCTGCAATACATGAATTTAAAGAAACCGATAAGCCTATAATTTCTTATATTCAGGAAATATGGCAAAACGAAAATTTAATTGATTACATGACTGGAAATATAAAAAAGCAATCCATTCTAAAAGATAAAGAGATATTTTTATCTGAAGCAGCACTGAAACATGTACTACAATTACTAAAACATACCTCTTTCAATGTTATTGTTAATGAGCAGAAACTGGATAATGTTAGTATCGTTGAACAGGATATCCCTATAGATTTTATGCTGACGAAAAATAGAGCTGCAGTTGAACTTAGTATAGACACAAAACACCCTTTACATTCTATTACTTCTGATTATGAGTACTTTTTGTATAAGGATATAATTTGTAAAGTTTCAAGGACCCAGCAAGAGTATTTTAAACCCTTTTTTCAGTATATTTCTATTCAAAAGTTAAATAAAATAGCCTTTATGAATCAGGATAAAGAACGATTTTTTGCAGAAATCTTGCCCTTTGTGGAAAAGATAGGGCAGGTATCTATTGATGCGGAGCTACAAGCAATAGTTGAGCGCCATGAATTTGAGCCTGAAATATACCTTGATAGATATGAATATATTATAACTGCTGACGTTAAATTTAAGTACGGAGAAAGGAATATTAATCCCTTCTCTGCTAGTGGTGGTCAATCAGCTTCTGATAAAATACTTATAAGAAATATGGAAAAAGAAGGTCTTATTCTTGATATCCTCGCTGAGACAGATTTCAAAGTAAGTGGAAACAGAATTTATCTAGATGAAGAAGAAAAAATATTTGATTTTGTAAACTATGTAATACCTAAATTACAGGAAAATTCACAGGTATTTTATTCAGAAAGCTTCAAAGCCATGAGCTTTAGAAAAACTCTATCATTTTCAGGTAGTTTACGACTTAATAGCTTAAATGATTTTCTAGAGTTTAGTTTTAATATTGATGGCGTACAAAAGGACGAGTTAGCCGCTGTATTTGATAGCATCAAGCAAAAAAAGAAGTATTACAGATTAAAGGATGGCGCCTTCTTGCCGTTAGATTCTGACGAATTGATGAACATGGCTGAAATATTAGATAATCTTGACTTAAATTATTCTGATATTCAGAATGACATGATTCAACTGCCTAAATATCGAGCACTTTATATAGATAGTATGCTTAAAGAAAGCGGTATGAAGTTTTTTGAACGCAATAATGCATTGAAAACTTTACTACATGATATACAAGAACCTACAGAAACAGAATATAAGGTACCCTCCACAATTAAAGGAACATTAAGAGACTATCAGAAGCTCGGTTTTAAATGGCTCAAAACCCTTTCTGTTTACGGTCTTGGAGGAATATTAGCAGATGATATGGGGTTAGGTAAAACTCTCCAAGTTATTACGTTGCTCCAGTATGAAAGGCAAGCTTCCGGCAGCTGTAGCTCTGTTGTTGTTGTACCTACTTCTTTGATTTATAATTGGTGTTCTGAGGTTCATAAATTTGCACCTGAATTGACCATTACAGCTATTGTTGGTAATAAAGCTGAACGGGAAAACCTGATTAAATCAGCACTTAATTCAGATATACTTGTTACCTCATATGCTCTTATTAGAAGGGATATTGATAGCTATAAGAATTTTACTTTTAGATACTGTATTCTTGATGAAGCTCAGCATATTAAAAATCCGGCATCTCAGGCGGCAAAGGCAGTAAAGCAGCTTATTTCAAATCATAGGCTGGCTTTAACCGGTACCCCAATGGAAAATAATCTTACAGAACTATGGTCGGTATTTGATTTTATTCTTCCTGGTTACATGCATTCACATTCTAAATTCGTCGAAAAGTACGAAGGGCCTATTTCTAAAGGTGATACCTCTGCATTATCAAGTTTGAGCAAACTACTTAAACCCTTTATTTTAAGGAGACTCAAGCAGGATGTTCTAAAGGAATTGCCTGAAAAAATCGAACATGTAATAGAGGCAGAGCTTACAGATGAACAGAAAAAGCTATATGTAGCTTATTTAGAACAGGCTAAAGGAGACTTATTCAAAGAAATACACGAAAAAGGCTTTGAAAGAAGCCAAATGAAAATACTTTCAGTACTTACAAGACTTAGACAGCTGTGTTGCCATCCTTCTCTTTTTATAGATGATTATGAAGGCGACAGTGGTAAGCTTCTTCTCCTAAAAGAGGTTGTAGAAGATGCTCTCATGGCTGGTCATAGAATACTTTTATTTTCCCAGTTTACTTCCATGCTGGCAATTATTAAGGAATGGCTCATTGAGTCCCAAATCGATTATCTTTATTTAGATGGCTCTACCCCAGCTGAAGAAAGAATTCGGTTAGTTCGAGGCTTTAACAATGGTGAAGGTAAGATATTTTTGCTTTCCCTCAAGTCTGGTGGGACAGGCTTAAACCTAACCGGGGCTGATACTGTCATTCATTATGATCCTTGGTGGAATCCTGCTGTAGAAGACCAGGCTACGGACAGAGCCTATAGAATAGGACAAACCAAAACAGTCCATGTGATGAAATTAGTTACACATGGTACAATCGAGGAAAAGATAATAAACTTAAAGAATAGAAAAAAACAGTTAGTTAACGCAGTTATACAGTCTGGTGAAACTTTAATTACTAAAATGAACCAGCAAGAATTGATGGAGTTGTTTGAAATGTAGTCATTTATTTTGCAAAAAACAACTCCTTATCCTTTTGGTCCCCGTATAATATATCTTTTTGAACCTTCTCATAGGTATATTCATAATCATTATATTTGGAAGGTGTATTCTTATAGGAAATACCATTACTAAGAACTGAAAGAAAATGTCTGTTTACAGGTACTTTTTTGGAGTAATCCAGCAAAAAATTATAAAAAGGTGGTATTTTCATGCCTATTTGGGACATAACGTATGCACCCATAAAATTTGAGCTGAGTGTTCTCCCTTTTTCAGTAGCTGTTTTGTAATTAAACCAAATTAGATAAGGAGTTTTTAATATCCTCTGATTATCTATCAACATATTCCTATTTTCTATATTTTTGCCTTCAGTGCCCTTAAATAGGTCAGCATCATTAACAGATTTATCAATAAAACCAAGTTTCTTATATACTCCAAGCTGATCTGTCAGTGCTGGTAAATGGTCACCTAAAAATATTACAACAGTTGGCTCTTTTACATTTGTAAAATAATCTATTACTTTCTTTAAACTTCTGTCTGCATCACTTATTCCCTGTGCATAGTTTTGTAAAGCAGTTATACTTTCCTCGTCTAGGTTTTTACTGGTTTGAATTTGAAACATATTATCCTTGTAATAATTTTCAGTAGTATATGGCCAGTGATTTTGCATAGAAATATTATACATAAAAACTGGTTTTTCAGCCTTCTCATACTCTGAGATAATGTAGTCCGCAAAGGTGTCATCAGAAATATACTCTCCTTTTATTTTGGCATCTGGCATATCTGACTGTGTAACAAATCTGTCTATACCAAGCATTGGATATATTGCGTTACGTTTAAAAAAGGACTTTTCATATGGATGAACAGCAATGGTTTGATATCCAAGCTCTTTAAAGTAGGATGGCATAGCAGGAATGTCCCTATTAATACTTGTAGTATATGCTGTTGTTTGGTAAGGCAAATATTTAAGCGATAAGCCAGTCATTATCTCAAACTCAACATTGCAGGTTAGTCCACCATATGTAGGTGAGACCATTTCGCCGCTGATAGCTGTTTTCTGAAGGTCATGAAAATTTGGTATTGGGTCTTCAGAAAAAACAACATTAGGCAATAAAGTTGCATCCCAGAAGGCTTCACTCATTATAAAAATAACATTTGGCTTTATATTAGTTGTTGCCTCACCAGCTGTAAATTTATACTTATAATTATCGTTATAAACTAGCTCTGTGCTGTCCTCATCCATATCTGCCCATAGCTGTGCATTGACAATAAAGCCTCTAATATATCCATTTTCTTCACAAATAGTTGTAGGGGAGTCCTCGATACTAGCTTTAGGTAGCGTTATAAATACCACTACAATTATTACTCCGCTTAGTATAGAGGCTATTATCCTTGATTTCTTAGTAAAATTAAATACTGCTCTTTGATAAATGAAAATTACAAGAAGAATAGCAATAATAATTATAAGAGATAAAATAAAAATCCAATTATACAAAAACTTAAACTGAGCTAAATTCATGCTTCCAATAAGACCTGCCACATTTAAGCTACTCATTATATCCCATGGCATTAAAGGCACTCCTAGTATTTCTCTTTTGCTTCCCACAATGGCAGCTATAAGTATACACAAAGCTGAATAAAAAAGAGCTGCAACCCCTGCACGCTTAGAAATCACACATATAACTATATAAATAGCATATAGCAAGGCTAATGAAAGAGTAAATTGTAAAGGTGACCTTATTATCCATTCAAAGATACTAGTTAAATTACCTCTGGTTGCAAATTCAATAGTAAGCAAAGAAATTAGAGGTATTGTAAAGAACAAGACTTTTACATATAAATTTTTTGAAAACAACTTTTTAATATCCACAGATTCGAACCCCTATAAAACAAATATTCATATTTATAAATCAACATTCCAGTTGAATTATAGATGTTCAACTTATCAATGGAGCAATTATTTCGGCAACACCATTGATAAGTTTGAACGCCGTTAGACTTTTTGTATGGAAAAGCTGAGTAATTACTTTAAATTCTCAGGATTTAAACATTTTAGTTCTTCTAAAACAAATAAACCGTCTTTTCTGATAAGTATATCATCAAACCATATCTCTCCGCCACCATATTCAGGTCTTTGAATAAATACCAAATCCCAGTGAATAGAGGATTTATTTCCATTTGGGCATTCGTCATAACAGCTGCCTGGTGTAAAATGTAGGCTACCTTTGATTTTCTCGTCAAATAATGTATCCTTCATTGGATTTTCAATATATGGATTTACCCCAATTGCAAATTCTCCAACATATCTAGCGCCCTCGTCTGTGTCAAATATCTCATTAATGCGCTGGGTATCATTTGAGGTTGCTTTGATTATTTTACCGTCCTTAAATTCAAGGCAAATGTTCTCAAATGTAACACCCTGATAAACAGCCGGGCAGTTATATGTTATAGTACCGTTTACTGACTCCTTAACTGGAGCTGTAAATACCTCTCCATCAGGAATATTCATTTTACCGTCACACTTTATTGCTGGTAGACCTTTTATAGAGAAGCTCAAATCTGTACCCTTCCCTGTAATTCTAACCTTATCTGTTGCTTCCATTAATTTAACAAGGGGGTTCATAGAGACAGACATTTTCTTGTAGTCTAGATTACAAACGTCAAAATAGAAATCCTCAAAGTATTCTGTCGGCATATTCGCCAGCTGTGCCATTGAATGCGTTGGGTATCTCATAACACACCATTTTGTATTGTTTACACGCTCCTCAGAATGAACAGGCTTTGAAAAAAGAGACATATACAGCTTCATTTTATCAGCTGGTACAGAGGCCTTTTCACTAACATTGTCACCAGAACGTATACCAATATATGCATCCATATCCTTCATACGAGCTAGTTCATATCGAGCCATATCCTTCATTTGTTCCTCTGTGCACTGTTCAAGAATAACACGGTCTAGTTCTGGATTTTTGACTGTCAAATATGGTATAGCACCAACTTTATATGCCTCACGAATTAGCGCCCTCGATAAAGGCATTTCGTTACCTACATTCTCAATCAGTATCTTCTCCCCAGCTTTTAACTCACAGGAGTAATTTATTAAATTGGCAGCGAGTGTTTCTACACGTGAATCCTTCATTTGTATCCTCC
>JAEWZA010000201.1 GCA_023395575.1 Bacillota bacterium | reverse complement strand
TATGTATGTAATGCTTATTCTTCCACAAAAGAAAAAAGAAAAGAAGACAAAAGAGATGCTTAATTCCTTGCAGGTAGGATGGGATGTTACATCAATAGGCGGAATTACTGGAAAAATAGTTAATATTAAAGATGATGAAATAACCATCGAAACCAGCGTAGAAAAGACTAAGATTGTTGTTAAGAGATGGGCAATAAAGGATGTTGTTAAGCCTGTAGAAGCCTAATAAATTTAACAGATAATTTATATTACAGCTTGTTCTAAGCAGCCTGCCTCAAAAATAAAATATATAAAGAATTAATATATTTTATTTTTGGAGGTACAATCAATATGGCCGGACAGACATCTGGAATAAAAAAGCAGCTGGATGAACATGTAAATTTCCTAAGGGTAATTAAGGGTTTAATTTTATCATTTCTCATAACTCTTCCATGTTTTCTTGGCTTCGCTTTATTTTTGACTTACACGGATTTTCCTGAAAAATATACTTTCATTGTGGTACTAATAACTACTATAATTAGTGTTTTGGCAGCGTCCGCTTACTCCACCAAAAATGTTAGAAGTAAAGGTTGGATAAATGGTTGTGCTGTTGGAGTCTTATATGTGGCAGTACTTTATCTTGCCAGCAGTATAGTTTTCATGAATTTTGCAGTTGATGTACAGGTACTTCTGACCGTAATAATAGGTGCCATAGTAGGCTGTCTGGGCGGAATATTTGGAATCAATCTCCGTTAGGTTTGTTAACAATATTAACGGTACTATAGCTTTACAAATTATACCTTTTCAAACCATTTGAAATATGCTATAATCTGCTAAGAAAATTAATAGGGGGGACTAAAGAGATGAAACACATTAAGACAATAAACAGCGCTACATTAAAAGAAAGTCTTTCTCATGGTGGCTGTGGAGAATGTCAGACTTCATGTCAGTCAGCATGCAAAACATCATGTACTGTTGCAAACCAAAGCTGCGAAAAGAAGTAATGAACATAAGATTATTTTTGAATATTAGATCATAAAGGTGAAAGGTGTTTACTCAAACACTTTTCACTTTTTTATGGAGAAACCCGTAGATTGGAGTTAAAAATGATTCACAAGTACAAAATGTATGATACAAACATTGTCATGGATATAAACAGCGGAGCAGTCCATGTTTTTGATGATACTGCTTATGATGTTGTTGATTTCTATAAGACCATGAGTAAAGAGCAGATTTTGGAAACCTTAAAGACTAAATATGATGAACAGGATATAACAGACGCTTACAGTGAGGTTTCAGACCTGGAATCACAGGGATTGCTTTTTAGTGAGGATTCATATTCCGATGCTATAGCCAACTGGGAAAGAAAGCCTGTAGTTAAGGCCTTATGCTTACATATCTGCCATGACTGCAATTTGCGCTGCAAGTACTGTTTTGCCTCAACAGGCAGTTTTGGCGGGCATAGAACCATGATGGATGCTGAAACCGGTAAAAAGGCCATTGATTTTCTAATTGAAAAGTCAGTGGGAAGGCGCAATCTGGAGGTAGACTTCTTTGGAGGGGAGCCTCTTATGAACTTTGGTGTAGTAAAGGAAATAGTTGAGTACGCGAGAATCAGAGAGAAGGAAACTGGTAAGAATTTCAGATTTACAATAACAACAAATGCATTATTATTAAATGAAGACAATAAAGAATTCATTAATAAGAATATGCATAATGTGGTCCTAAGTATTGATGGAAGATCTGAAACCAATGACAGAATGAGACCGAGAATTGACGGCACGGGAACATATAACAACATCCTTCCCAAAATAAAGGATATGGCTGAGTCCAGAGATCAGGATAATTATTATGTAAGAGGTACATTTACCAGAGAAAATCTTGATTTTTCAGAGGATGTTCTTCATTTGGCAGACCTTGGTTTTAAGCAGGTTTCAGTTGAACCGGTAGTGGCCGCGAAAGATTCCGGCTACGATATACGGGAACAAGACCTGGAGAAGCTTTATCAAGAATATGAGAAACTTGCTTATGAATATGTAAAGAGGGGAAAGGAAGGCAATGCTTTTAATTTCTTTCACTTTATGATAGATCTTCAGCAGGGGCCTTGTGTCATTAAAAGACTTGGTGGTTGCGGTTCAGGTCATGAGTATCTGGCTGTAACTCCTGAAGGTGACCTTTATCCATGTCATCAGTTTGTTGGAGATGAAAAATTCAAAATGGGTAATGTTCACCAGGGCGAGTTTAATACAAGCTTCCAGAAAGATTTTCAGAAGTCAAATGTATATACAAAGCAGGATTGCCTGGAGTGCTGGGCCAAATTTTATTGCAGCGGTGGCTGTGCAGCAAATGCTTATCAATTTAATAACGACATCAATGTTCCGTACAAAATAGGTTGTGAACTTGAAAAGAAAAGAGTCGAATGCGCTATCTGGATTAAGACTCAAGAATAGAAGGGGTAAACATTGTGATTAGAGATTTTAACAACATTACACCAAAAATTGATGCAACTGCCTTTGTGGCGCCGAACAGCACTGTAATAGG
>JAEWZA010000191.1 GCA_023395575.1 Bacillota bacterium | reverse complement strand
AGTTTCCTTTCATTCTTGATACACTCCATAAGTTTTATTTGGAGTGTATCATAAGTTATTTTGTTACCGCCATATACATACAAAATTTAACCGCTACTTTCTTACATTTTATCACCGTCATTGACACAAATGGTATCAATAAGACGGAGGAATATACAAGAAACTGGGTGAGGCAGCAGTTCGGTAGCTTTTCAAGTACAGACACCATTAATGGTATTGCTGACATACTAACAGATTATGCCAGATTAAACCAGATTAATAAGCCTGAAGTAACGAATGCCTCCACATTCAATATATCAAACTACAATGAGGCAATAAGAGAATTGGCAAAGGCAAATAATATAATAGCAAATGCCCAAAAATATTATGACCTGATGCCGACAAATTACAAGGATGCATATTACCAGCTTGTATACTATCCAGCTGTGGCATCAGCAAATGTCAGAAGAATGTGGATTTATACCGCATTAAATAAAAAGTATAATGGTTTTAGTACAAAAAGTGTCCTTGCCAATTACTATGCTACATTGACGGAACAAGCAATCCAGTTTGATAAGGATTTGCAGAATTTTTACAACAATACTATGGCAAAAGGCAAGTGGAAAGGGATGATGAGTTCACCGCATGTGGGTTATAAATCATGGGATTCAAGCGGTTGGGCATATCCGACTGTTACCAGAATGACACCTGCAAGCGGCAGTTCAAAGATGATAGTAGATGTTGAGGGAAACACTACAGGATATACTTCAGGAACTGCAAGCCTACAATCCTTCACTAATATTGGAAATGAAAGCTATGGTATTACAATAAGTAACGGAGGAGATAAGAGCTTTAATTACAATATAACTACTGATTCGGCATGGATTAAGCTGGATAATGCACAGGGAACTGTCTTGACAGGTAAAACCATCGGCGTTTCAGTAGACTGGAGTAAAGTATCAGCTTCCTCTAATGGGGTTATCACTATTACAGGGGCAGGTCAAACTATTAAAGTAAATGTAAGTGCACAAGTAATTAGTACGAGTGGATTAGCCGACAAAACATTTGTTGAAACTAATAACGTAATATCAATAGAAGCAGAGCATACCTCCAATCGTGTTGCAAAATCAGGGCAGGAGTGGAAAACTATTGATAATTACGGGCGTACATTGTCTTCTGTTAAAGTGTATCCGGACGATGTTTCCAATACAAGCTATTCCACTGCACCTTATTTGGAATATAAAATATACAGCAATAATAGCGGAAATTACACATTAACAACATATTCGGCACCATCCAATAATCTATCTGCAAGTAGCAGACTAAAATTTGCGGTATCCATTGACGGAGCAAATCCAACTGTAGTTGATACATTACCACAAGGATTTCAGGCGGGTGTAAATTCAAATGGGCCTTGGACCAATGATGTATCGAGAAATGCCCATATAACAACAACTACAGTTAATTTGACAAAAGGTACTCATACCATGCGCATCTATGGTCTGGATGCAGGTTTGGTATTACAAAAGTTTGTATTGTCCTATGGAGCACTTCTAAGTTCCTATTATGGTCCTGAAGAAAGCTTCTATGTTGGTCGTACTGACTCCATTCATCCATTTGAAAAGGATGCAGATGCTGATAAGGTAAGTAATGCAGATAAAGATGCTTTTTCGAAGATCCAAGCCGAAAACTTCGACATTCAATCTGGAATTCAGATTGAAAATACTTACGAAGGTGGGCAGAGCGCTGGATATATTGAGAATGGAGATTATGTTGTCTACAAAAATGTTGATTTTGGTGAAGGGGCTGAAAGCTTCCAGGCCAGAGCAGCCAGTGCCACCAACGGAGGTAAAATCGAAATTAGGCTAGATAGTATCACCGGTCCTCTGATAGGAACCTGCTCAGTTGGCGGTACGGGCGGCTGGCAGTATTGTGAGGATTTTGAGTGTAAAGTTTCCGAAGTAAGCGGAAAGCATGATTTGTACCTGAAATTTACTGGAGAAAGTGGATATTTACTAAATATAAACTGGTTTACATTCACAAAGAACAGTGAGCCTGTAATTTTAGGTGATATAAACGGTGATTTATCAATAGATGCAATAGATTTAATGTTGATAAAGAAGCACCTTTTGGGGGTGGAGGAAATCGAAACTACTAAATTGGCAGATTTAGATGCCAGTGGTGAAGTTGATGCAATTGACTTTGCACTAATGAAACAATACCTACTGGGTATTATAACTGCTTTTCCTGGACAAGGTGTAAAATAGTAAACTTTTGTCGGGATAGATAAGGTGACCAAAAGGCAAAGTAAAAAGTTATTTTCAGCTATGCAGTGCTGTATATAGAGTTGCATGGCTGGAATTCACTAAGTCTACACTAGTCTTTTATGACTAAGATTAGATGGAATCAGAGAATAAATTATGCTATAATTAATTAGGTGCCAAGATTATACAAATTACAATATTATACGTCAAAGTGATAATGTTTTACATATAAGATAATTAATTATTTTTAATAAAAGTGCAATTACATAGGTGGTGTTTGATAATGAAAAAATATATTTTTCCTGCTGTGCTTGCTATAATTGTTTTGTTAGTAGTTTCTGCAGTTTGCTTTTTTAGTCTGAACAATAAGCTTCAGTACAGTAAGTTGGAGCTTTTATCCGAGGAAATAATACCTTCGAGAATTAAACTATTTAATGCTTCGGGTGAAGCAAATAGTATCAGTGATGTAAAGAGTAAATATAAAGTTGTATTTTACCTTGACAGTACAAATGAAGATTGTATAAAAAGACTGGATTGTATATCGAAAATGATTGACTTAACCAGCTTTGAAGATATGAGTTATATGATAGTTTG
Organism: Bacillota bacterium; assembly: GCA_023395575.1. GTDB lineage: Bacteria > Bacillota > Clostridia > Acetivibrionales > DSM-1351 > Ruminiclostridium. The sequence continues at coordinate 29,438 of JAEWZA010000191.1, read as the reverse complement.
GGAAGACCAGATACCTTTGAAACAGATTAAGGAAGCTGGTATTGCTGAAAGCTTTAACTATACACTATCAGGAAAAGCTTCATTGAGTGAATCGAAACCTACTGCTTTTCTTACAGATGAAAACAACAAAATTATAATGGTTACAGGTTATAGCTACATATCCTTGATAAATGAAGTTATTGAAATAGGCAAAAAAAAGGATATAAGTGCTAAGGCTGCAGATATGATTTTAAAGAACGCATTAAAGTCTGAATCATTACTTCGGGAGAATAATGAAAAGACGCTGCTGATGTTTATGTCATCAAGTTGCAGGTTGTGCAGAGAAAATGAAGACATTATACGGAAAAATACTGAATCCCTACAGGAAAAGGTAAATGTGATTACAATACGACCAGATTTTGATACAAAACAGGACTTTGACAAGTATTTTGAAATTGATCCAGAGCAGATATATTTTAATATTTTCGCTTATTCTCAAGGAGTTGAAGCAACCAATCGCAAGTACCCCATGTTTTATATAATAAATAGTGACAATACTGTTGAAAAATTAATTACAGATTCAAATGAATTAGTTGAGTACATATCGGGATTATAATTTTGAAGGTGGTTGGTGAAATAATCATTATTGGATGGGGATAAATGAATGAAAAAGTTCTTGTTTTTATTTTTTATGTTGTTGCTAGTTACACAGACAAGTGTTTGCAAAGTTTGGGCAGAAAGTGACAATAAAATTACTGCAGTGTACTTTTACAGTCCTACCTGCGCTTCATGCGATAGTATATCGGATTTTCTTAAGGGTTTCAGTGATAGGCATAAGAACTTTGAACTAAAGAAGTATGATATATCCAATTTGAAAAATAAAAGCCTGATGGACAAGTATAATGAAGCTTACAGGGTTTCTGCTGAAGATGAGGGAATTGTTCCTATCGTTTTCATTGGTGATATGTATTTCTCAGATGAAGAATCAATAAGGAATAATCTTGAGAAAGAAATAAACACACCTGGGGCCAAGACCCTTGAGTTGGAAATTACTGATGAAAACCACGAAAGAGATATAATAAGATTTGAAGGCTTTAAGACTGCAAGCATATTTTTAGCAGGACTAGTCAATGGCATAAATCCTTGCTCCATGTCGATGCTGCTTTTTTTTCTATCACTTTTGACAGTAAAAAAAGCAAGAATATTAAAAATAGCACTATCGTTTATTTTAGGCAAATTTTTGGCATTTGTTTTGCTGGGGACAATACTTTTCAGGTTTTTGTCATTGTTTAATTTCAGTTTGTTAAGTATATTAACTAAAGCACTGCTTGCAGTGGTGCTGCTGTTTCTGATTGTTATGAGCATAAAGGACTATTTTGCAGCAAAAGCAGAACGATATGACAGGATATTTTTACAGCTTCCTGTAGGGTTAAGAAGGTTCAATCATAATATTATAAAAAAAGTATCTGACTTTTCAAAAGTAAAGGTAATATTGTTCATAAGCTTTTTTTTAGGAATGATATTATCTTTAGGTGAGTTTCTATGTACCGGACAAATATACCTTGCAACTATAGTTACAATCTTTCAAACCAATTCAGAATTAAGCGTTCAGGCGTTACTCTACCTTATAATATATAATGTCGGCGTAATTTTGCCACTTATGGTACTGTCACTGATAATACATAAGGGCAAGGAGCTATTTGAAGTTTCGGAGGCCATTAGGGAACGACTTCATATCATAAAGTTAATTAATGCAATAATATTTTTTGTGTTTGGTATTATTATATTATTGTTTTTTTAAGTGGAATACGGAGGTATAGGTGATATGCATCCTAAAAAAATAACCTTTCTTGATGGAAACGGAAGGATTAAGCTAGAATGTAAATTCAATTCACTGCCATTAAGGGATGAGAAAATAATTGAAAAAAGTATAGAATTGTTTAATGACAGTGAACCATGTATTATTCATAAATCCTTTGCAATGAAGAAGCTATTGTTTGAAATTGACGAGTATTTTAGCGAAGTTCTTTCCACTGGTAAGGGACAATTAATTTGGGAGAGCATTCCCCCAAATATTAGAGAGTTATTGCACATAAATGATGATGTGATAAAAATCCAACTAGATTTGTAATGTAAAAATATTTAGAGAACTTAGGCATTATAGCTTAGCAGAAATAGTGATTCCATTAAATATAACAATAACATTACAAATTCATTACCAGCTTAAATTTAAGAAGTTATTTGCCGATATTTAAAATATATAGTATATATCGGAGGTATACAACTTTGAAAATTTATAATAGAACTGATACCAAAAAACTACATAATTATACTTCGCAGCTGGCATTTGTTTTGGCAATAGCCATTTTTATTCAAATTTTTATAATGCCTGGCATGGCAAGTGCTGCAGATACATCAAATCTAACAGTAACTATATATAGTTCTACATCAGCATCCCTCAATTGGGATGACTATCTAACCGGAGAAAAGTATTATGTAGTTGAAAAGAAAGTTGATTCCGGTGCATTCCAAACATACAGTTCACCGCCTCAAAACACCAAGTCTGAATATGATGGAGGTCTATCAGCTGGTCATACATATACCTATAGAGTATGGGTAAGAAATTCAGAGAATAAATACTATCTTTATACTCCAGAAGTGGCTTTTAGAACAGATGAAGTAGCAAAGCCAACTTCACTTACTTTGAAACCTGTATCATACAATCAAATTGATATTACTTGGGGATATGCTGATAACAAAGCCTACAATACAATAATTGAGAGAAAAACGGAAGATGCAAAAGATTGGACTAAGCTAGCCAGCATTGGAATTGGGCAAAACACTTATAGTGACAAATCTATTTCATCGGGTGTTAAGTATTATTATAGAGTAAGGTCATGTTCAAGTACTAATGAAAATATAAAATCTCCGGCATTTCCGGAAGAAGGAAAAACAGTATATTCATTTTTATTTAAGCCAACTGAGTTTGAAGGTTTAGCACTTTCGGGATATCGTATAAAACTGAACTGGAAGGATAACTCATCAGAGACTGCATTCATTATTGAAAGAAAGTCTCCAAAATCAGGTACCTTTAAAGAAATTGCGGTAATTCCGCAAAATGATAATTCATACATTGATACTGATTCTGAGTTGGAAGCAGGTGTTGCATATCAATACAGAATTAGGGCTGTTTCAGGGACAACAAATTCTGAATACTCCGACATAATTAGTGTAACAAATACATATTTAAAAGCACCGGGGACACTTTCCTCTTCATGTGCAGATGGTAAAAACATACAATTGGCATGGGATGATCTGACAGATAATGAAACGGGCTTTGAAATATGGCGTAAAACGGGTTCAAATCCTGTATGGGAATTATATGAGACAATGGGGAGAAATGCTACCTCTTTTGTGGACCAGAACATATCACTGCAAGACACATTTACATATAAAGTCAGAGCAAAGGTAAATGACAACAGTGTATATTCTGCTTTTACAAATGAAACAACGGTTTGGTCTACTACTATTTCCGCACCAGCAGATTTGACATATGAGGTTATTGGAAAGACAGAAATTAAACTGACATGGAAGGATACAAGTATGTCAGAAGCAGGGTATAGAGTTGAAAGGAAACAGGGGTTATCCGGAGAATGGTATACTGTTGCTTATTTAGAAGCAGATACTATTGCCTACAATGATAAATGGATTAATAATACTGACGTATATTTTTATAGAATTAAAGTGTATGACAGATCAAATTCCATTAATTATAGTAATGAAATAACGGTTTCTTTAAAAACACCAGAAGCTCCCACAAACTTACAGGCCACCCCAATTTCGTCAAGTGAGATAAAGCTCACTTGGGAAGATAACTCCTTTAACGAAAGCGGATTTTTAATTGAAGCAATGCAGTTTTATTCATTTAGAGAAGTTGGAAGAGTTAATGCAAACACAACTACTTTTATACATCAGAATTTAGTGGCAGGAAAAACAATTACATATCGTGTGAGTGCACTTAGTGGTTCAAACCAAAGTAGTACATCAAAAGAGGTTGTTGCTTCTACAAAAGAAAGCATTACATATTCGGATGTGTCAAATATAAAATGGGCTGTGACGGCTATAGAAAATTTAGCTAGCAGAGGTGTGTTTGATACTAAAGCCAATACAAAATTTTATCCGACGCAAAATATAACGATAGGGGAATACTGTTCTATTCTTATAAGAGGTTTGGAATTGGATATGGTTTCTGCAGGTAGATATGCAGATGTTACAGCAAGGCATAAGTACTATAAGGAAATAATGTCAGCAGCTAAGCTTGGAATTGTTTCACCTGACAAAAACAACAAATTATATCCTGAAAAGGCAATTACCAGGGAACAAGCGGGGATGATGCTTTTACTAGCAATGAAATCAAAAGGAACTCCATTGCCGGATGAAGATGGTGGTTTGTTAAGGCAATTTGCCGACTATAGATCGATAACAAAAACAACAGCTGATAAAATAGCTGATGTATGTGGAGCAGGTATTTTATCAGGGAGAATTGTAAACGGACAAACTTACTTACAGCTTGACGGTAAGGTAACTAGAGCGGAAGCCTCGGTTATGGTATATAAGGCTTTAAACCTTTATTAATATATTGTTAAAATTTGAAGTGGGGGAGAGATTTAATGAGTAAATTATTAAGACCCATAGCATTTGTGCTGTTAATAGCAATTATGCTATTAACTCCTTTTTCGACTCTGACAGTAATGGGAGCAAGTGGTGTATCTGCAGAGGATAGTGCGCTACTAAAAAAATGGAGTCAATTGGGATTGATAGATAAGGGAGTAAGTACTAATGACTTGTATAAGCCTATACAAAAGATTGACTTTATAGGTTTTGTTAATAATGTGCTTAAGCCAACAAAACAGGCAGATATAAACTTTATTGACGTGCCTAAGAGCTCATGGTATGGAAAAGAAATAGCTAAGGCTGTGGCTGCCGGTTATGTGGGTTACAAGGAGAAAAGCAATTTCTATCCATTTTCAAATATTACGAGGGTTGAAGCTTCCGTAATGGTGGCCAAGGTATTTGGATTAGAGCTTAATGACCAGAAGTTGCTAAAAAAAATTACTGATGCCGAAAAGCTTGATGAAGCTGAATTACAGTATTTCGGTGCTGTTATCGAAAAGGGATATTTATCAGAGATATCTAGTGGGAGATACGCACCGTTAGGTATTTTAAAGCTTATTGATGCTATGAAAATGCTTGATAAGTGTATTGGACTTGTCGTTACGAAAGCAGGGACAGTCACAAAAAATGTAACAGGCAATATGATTATTAATACAAACTCTGTTACCTTAAAGAACATGGAAATTTCAGGTGACCTAATTATTGGTGAAGGTGTTGCCGATGGAAATGTAAGCTTGGAAGGTATAACTGTAAAAGGAAAGCTGATAATTAGAGGCGGTGGTCCAAATAGTGTTATTATAAAAAACTCTTTGGTAGTAGGAGATGTAATTGTAGAGAAATACGTTGGAAATGTTCGAGTTGTTGCGCAAGGAACTACTACTATTGAAAATACATATTTAAGATCTGGTGGTAAGCTTTTGGAAACAAACTTAACTACCGGAAAGGGTTTTGTTAATGTTATTACTGAGAAAGCAGTTGCTGCTAATCAAATAGTAAATCTTGAAGGTGATTTTAACAGTATTAAGATGGACAAAAGTAACATTAATGTAAGACTAGCAGGTAAGTCTGATAAAGTAGATATTTTGCAAGATACAATATCAGCTTTTACTTTAGTAAGCGGTAGTGTAAATAATATTACTACTAAGGCGTCTAAAAGTACTATTCAATTATTTGGAGGATTAGTTAATTATTTATATGTAGAAAAAAATGCAACAGGTAATAGAATTGATTTAAATGGAGTAACAAATGTAAGTAAAATGAATATTGCTGAGACTACAGCAATTAATTTTGAAAAAGGAAATTTAGATACGCTTACTTTGGAGCCATCCTCATCCGACTCATATTTAGGAATGAAGGAAAATGCTACTGTTAAGACAATTATTGCCAATGCAGCAGCAACCATAACAGGAACAGGTAATATTGACAATATGTATGTTTATTCTGATGGTGTCAAAGTAGAGATTACACCTAACAGTGTATACATTGCTAACGGTGTAGTTTCAGATATTAATGGTACAATTATTGACCCTACAAAGGCGAACATTGCATTTAGCGTACCAAACCAGATAAGCATACAAGTAAAGGATACAGCAAAAATTGCTCCAAGCAGTACAAGCCCAAGTGGAACAAAGCTTACATATATATCCTCTGATAACAATATAGCAACTGTCAGTGACAGCGGCGTTATCACAGCGGTAAGCATAGGTACAACAAAGGTATATGTTACAGGACAGTATCCTAACTTTAATTCAAAAACTGCAACAATAGATGTAACAGTTACATCTGATAATGTTACTGCACCAGGTACTCTTGAAATAACTCCAGAAAGCGGAGAAGCAGGAACAAAAGCGGACTTTGTGCTTACATATACAGCAGGTGACAATATGTCTAATGGTACAGTTGTTATCAAATTGCCGAATGGGTTCTCAGCGTATGTGAGTGATACAGTAAGTATAGGTGGTGGAGCAGAAATAAATCTGTTATCATCTCAAATACCAAATATACAAACCCTGTCATTTACTAACTTGAACCTAACAAAGGGAGACAAGATTATTGTTTACTTGAGAAACAGAGTGATTCCAACTGGTGGACATTATGAGTTTACCACTGTTTCAGATGCCGATGCTACAGGACCGAGAATGCCAATTTCAGGACTGGAAAATGCTACATTTACCTCAGACAGTCTGAGAGTCCTGATTGAAAATACAAATTACTCAACTCCTGAATATGGTTCACAAGGTGGTACTACAAAGATATCCAAGCTGTCATTTGCAGGATTTACTGGAGCGACTAAGTGGTTGATAAAAGTACAGGATAATGCATTTACAGTACCAAGCTTTGAGGATGTATTACCAGCAGAAGAGTACATCGAATACATTGCAGGGCAAGATATCAGTGTTATTGCAGGACAACACTTAATGCTTGCAGCAGTTGATGCTTCAAATGAAATTAAGGCATACAAGGATATAACAATAACAAGTGCTATGATTACGCCATATAGCGCTGAAAACCTTGTACTTGGAACTAATTACAGCACTCCTTTGAGTGGAATAAGGGCAAAAGCAGTTAGAATAACTGATTTAGACTTGTCTAATATAACAGGTGCTACCAAGTGGATGTATAGAGTTCAGGATACTGCGACAACAAATATATATGTTGACTCCAAGTTTGAGGATGCAAAGGAATATACAGCAGGCGATGACATCATGGTAACTGCTAACCAGCATATTCTACTTGCAGCAGTTGATAGTAGCGGAAATGTGAAAGCTTATACTGATATTAAGGTAACTGCTAATATGGTAAGTCTACCAGCTGGAAGCCTAGAACAGGATAGCAACTTCTCATTGCCAGAATATGGTGATACTGTTGGCACTGTAGAAATTAGGACTTTAGATAAGGCTGACACAGCTGAATTTGCTGAAATTAATAAATGGATGTATGTAGTTCTTGGAAATCAAGCAGTTACACCGGCTAAGGGTGTTTCTACAACTGATTTTGAAAGATATACAGAGGGTAAGACATTTGTTGAGTATAAGGCTAAAGATGATATTACTGTTTCAGCAGGAAACCACATACTGCTTGTAGGTGTGAAGAATGAGGGTACTATAAATAAGATTTTGGCATATGTTGATTTGACAATAGATGCTAGTCAGATACGCCAAGCAGATGCAATTGAGATACCTGATATTAATTTTGCTGCACCTGAGATGGGATCGAAAGCAGGAACTACAATGTTCCCTGATTTGAACTTTAATACTTCAGCTGTTGGAACAACCATTCCGACAGATGCAGTTAAGTTCATGATAAAGGTCCAAGATGAAGCTTTATCAGCTCCACTACAAAGCAATAGTATACTATCAGGAGCAATCAACTATGTGAAAAAACAAGACATAGCGATAAATGCGGGACAACACATAATATTACTTGCAACAGATGCCAACGGCAAAATTAAGGCATATAGGGATATAGGCATTAGTCAGTCACAGATTAGACCATCTGATGCGCTGAAATTGTTAACTCCAAATGACTATTCCCTGCCTCAAGCAGGATCGGCAGTAGGTACTACAAAGATTGTATTATCTGCAAATGGCATTCCTGGATTTGTTAAGTGGATTTATGTAATAGGAGATACAGCTTTTGCTATTCCATATAAAGGAATGATTATATTAGGTACAGATTATGTATCAGGCGGAAATATAAATGTATCTGTAGGACAGCATATTTTAATATTAGCTGTTGATGCTGATGGAAAGACATTGGCATATGCAGATGAATTAATAAGTGCTACGCAGATCAAACAGCCACAGGCTGGTACACTTAAGTCTATCATAGAGGTTGGGGATGGGGAAAACTACAACTACTCAGAACCTGAACCTGGGCAGACTGGCGGTACAACTAGAATAACTAACTTGAGTACTTTTGGTATTCAAGGTGCAGCAAAGTGGCTTTACAAGATTGTAGACAGCAGTGAAGTAGTTGCTGTACCAGATTATAACAGCGTTATATCTGGATTGCTTCCTTATATAGCAGGTGACAGTATAACTATTTCCGAAGGACAAAGATTAATTCTATATGCTACAGATAATGCTAGCAGAATTAAAGCTTATAAGGATATAGCTATTTCTTCAGCGCAGATAAGAACGCCTTCAGCAGCAATATTGGTAGCCAATACAAACTACTCAAATCCTACACCAGGAACTACGGAAGGTATGACAATGATAGCATCCTTATCATTTGCAGGACTTGCAGGGGCAGATGCTAGCTGGAGTTGGAGGTATGCTGTTGGTGATAAAATGTTCAACGCGCCACCTAAAGATTCTAGTGCAAATAGTATAGATGGTGTTGCGGCTTTGACTACCACTACTCAAATTTCTGCAAAGGCAGGGCAGTACATATTATTACTTGCTGTTGATGGAAGTGGAAATATAAAGGCATATACAAATGTATATGTTTATGCATCGGCAATTAAACCATATAATGCAGATATGATTCTTGAAAGTAGCTATAGCCTGACAAAGGGTAAAACGGAAGGCACAACAAGTTTTGATAAGTTGGATTTAATTGGCATAGTAGATGCAAAGAACTGGATGATAAAGGTTCAGGAAAAAGCTTTCGATGTTCCAGCTAAAGATGTTGCAGTTTCTGGTTCCACAATGTACTCTGTCAATAGTGATATAAACATAAAGACTGGCTGGCATATTTTGTTGCTGGCAACAGATACAATGAACAGGGTTAAAGCATATGCAGACATAGAAGTTTCAAAGGATCAGATTCAGTCGCCATATGCAAACTTGTTGACAGAAAACACTAACTATACAATCCCTGAACCAGGTAGCGCTGCTGGAACTACAACTCTAATGTTAAGTGACACTGGTATTGAAAAAGCAGCAGGTGAATCTGTAGTCTGGAAGTATAAGATTGGTACTCAAGCTCTAAGCATTCCATTACTTGAACAGGAAGCTTCAAGCGCAACAGAGTGGACAACTTATGTGAGCGGAGAAAATATTCCGGTTAGTGCAGGAAATTACTTGCTGATAGTTGCAACAATTAACAATAAAGTAATGGCTTATAAGCTGTTTACTATATCTGCTTCGCAGATTAAGCCTGTAGAAGCACCACTGCTTACTAGCAGCAACTATACAGGACCTACTGCAGGTAGCAAACCTGGAACTACAAAGCTTAGTAATTTAAAACTAATCGGAGTGGAGGGTGCAACTAAATGGCAGATTAAGGTGGTAGATACAGCTACTACACAAACACTAGATAGTGTATTTACCACTCCTATTAATTATACAAGCGACGATGATATTGCAGTAAAAGCAAATCAATATATAGTTTTAGCTGCTGTAGATGAAAACGGGAAGGTAAAGGCATATAAAAATATATTAATTACAGAGGGAGACATAAATCCTCCTTTGGCAAATAAGCTAGTATCAGGACTTAATTATACAACACCAAAATATGGAACTGTTACAGGGACTACCTCTATATATGTATCACCAGAGGGAATTAATGGTTGTGATGACTTTGTTGTCAAGGTATCTGATAATGCTTTTGATATAATTGATGGCCAAGTTATTACTATAGCTACTGGAACTGGAAGCACATATAGTGACTATAGAATCTATGGATCAGGTACTGATATAGCTGTGAGTGCAGGTCAATTTGTAACACTGATTGCTATTGATGCTGATAACGGTAATAAGGCATTATCATATGAAAATATTAAAATATCAGAAGCAAATATAAGGCCTGGAAATGCGGTATTGCTCAAAAATCCTCAGAACTTTGATATATTGCAGCCAGGTTCTGGCGTAGGAACTACAAAGTTTACAGACCTAAATTTTGTAGGTGTGGCAGGTGCTACTAAGTGGATAGTTAAGGTAACAGATAACAATATAGATGTACCAATGATTAATTCATCAGTTGAGGGAGCAATAGGTTATGATGCTCATAAGGATATTTCAGTAAAAGAGGGACAATATGTCACTCTCTATGCAGTTGATGATACAGGAAGAATTAAAGGATATGTTTGTATACTTGTGTTAGCTGATAATGTAAGAGGAGTAGCACCACTGTTAACTTTAGATACAAATTATACTTTGCCTGAAGCTGGTTCAAAGTTGAATAATACAAAAATAGCTACTTTAAACTTACCAGTAAGTGCAACTTCTTGGAAGTATTCAGTTCAAGACAGCTCGCCAGCTACTATTTTAAAGGATCAAGTGCTGACAGGACTTTTACCTTACTCACAGGGAGATGACATTCAGGCAACTGAAGGGCAGCATTTAATTCTTGTTGCAGTTGATAGCAGTGGACGCGTTAAGGCGTATGCAGATATACTACTTACAGCAAGTAATTTAAGAAATGTTGAAATAACATTAGCAGGTACAGCTGTTGCTCTTCCTACAGGAGAAGGGAACATTGTCGCTGGAGGAAGAACTATAGTAGTCAAACTTGCTTATGGAGTATGGCAGGATGACGTACTTTCAAATACTACCAAGAGAAATGCATTGTTTGACAGTTTTGTAGCAGCGGGAATTGAACAGGTTCAATGGGGTAAGGTTTTAACCACTCTCAAAAATGAGGGTACAGCTGCAGCGGTTATGAATGCAGCTAAGGATACTATAACTATTACATTAAGTGAAACTACCTCATATAATATAACCGATACCCAGTTTATTTCACTTAATATTAAGCCAGAAGCAGGGTTGATTAAAGGTGCTACTAAAGCAGCAACCTCAATAAATACTATCAAAATTGCATCGGATGTTATTGCACAGATTAGCGGAACAGCTATACCGAGCCTAGGAGAAGGTGACATTGTTGCAGGAAATAAAGAAATAGTATTTACACTTACAAATGGGAAATTTGCTCTTGATGTGGCTTCTGATGAAGATAAGAGAAATGCAATATTCGATGGATTAACAACCTCAAGCAGTGACACAACTATGTGGGGTAAAGTTATTACTGCATTAAAAGCTGCCGGAGAAACTGCAATAATTAGAAATTCTAGCAGCAAGATAACAATTAAACTACCTGCTGTTGCGGATTACGACATCAGTATGAATGAAACAATAAGTGTTATTGTTCCATACAAGACTGCAGGAGGCGACGAAATATTAGTTGATGCAATCAAGGATGCAGCAGTAGCTACCAAAATAACTGTAGCATCAAACTCAAAAGCTGATTTATCAGGTACATTGATTTCAACTCCTGTATCAGAAACAGATATTTTAACAGGTGGTAAAAAGCTTATAATAACTTTATCAGATGGACAATGGGTAACTGATATTAAGACAAATGAATCAAAGCGAAATGCATTGTTCTCAGGACTTGTAGCATCAACAGATGCGACAGCTTGGGCTAAGGTTGTAACAGCGCTGAGAACAGCAGGACAGACAGCAATTGAAAGAACAGATAACTATACAATAACTATTACGTTACCAGCCGTTGCGGGATATAATATAGCAGCTAATCAGTATGTTACTATGACTATTCCAGCTACTTGTATGATAGGAAGTATAGCGAACTTAGCTCTGAGTGATACAATTTCTATTGGAGTTGTTGCATCAGCTACATTGTCAGGTACAGCAATAGCAACAAACTTTGATGAAACAGCAGTGAGAGCTGGTGGAAAGACTATTATAATAACCCTTAATGGTGCAACTTGGGCAAACGATATAAATGAACCAGCTACAAAGAATGCACTGTTTGATGGATTTACGGCAGATGTAGAAGCTAGCGAATGGGCTAAGGTAGTGGCTATACTAAAGGGTAGCAGTATAACTAAGACTTCTTCAAATGTAATAAATATAACTATGCCAGCAGTAATTGATTACAATATAACTTCATTAAAGCAGGTTATAAGTGTTAAGATAACTTCTGAAGCTGCTATTGGAACAGCATTTGATATTCAGTCAACCAATACTATAAATATCAACTATACTGCACCTACGGCTGCAAAAGTGCTTGAAGTACGTGGAGTATCAAAGACCTACAAATTAGGTGATGTTGTTCAGATTAAAGTTGTCTTTGACACTGAAGTTGATGTTTCGGGAACTCCAACACTGGCTCTTGAAACAGGAGCTATTGATGGAACTGCTTCCTACAAGAGTGGCTCAGGAACGAAGGAATTATTGTTTGAGTACACAGTAAAAGCTGGTGATATTAATAAGGACCTTGATTATATTGCTACAAATTCTCTTACGGTCTTAGGGGCTTCAATTGTAAATAGTGGCACTACTGTAAACGCAGTTGCTACATTGCCTAAGCCAGGAGCATCTAATATTGGTTCGTTGAGCTATACATCAAATATGTTAGTTGATGCAGTTCCGCCTAAGTTAGCTACAGGCTATCCTAAAGCTGGTACAAAGACAGAGCAGACTGCTAATGTAATTGTGAAGTTAGATAAAGCTTCAAGTGTATATTATGTAACAGTGCTAAATGATATCAGCAATGCTGTTCCAAGTGCGGAGCAAGTAATGGATGGATTAAATGCAGCAGGAACAGCCGTAGCAACAGGTATGCTGGGAACAGTTAATGTAATTGAAAATACAGAAGGAACATTGGCTATAACTAATTTATCAGCATATACAGACTACACAGCTTATATGGTTGCAGTTGATAGTGTGGGCAATGTAGGAGTAGTAACGGCATTTAACTTTAAGACAGCAGATACAACAGCACCTGAGTTTATTGCAGGCTATCCACAGCAGGTACTACCTACATCAGATAATCTGATTAGCATACTTATCAAGGCAAATGAAGATGGAAATGCATATTTGATAACATTACCAGCTGGCTCTATGCAACCAACAAGTGCACAGGTAAAGGCATTTAAGAATGCAAACGATGTGGCGGTAGCTACAAATCTCAGGGCTACAGCGACAATTGTTAAAGACACAGAAGCAACATTGTCTGTTACCGGACTAACGGTTTCAACACATTATGATATATATGTTGTATGTGTGGATACTTCAGGAAATATCATTGGCATACCAGCTATGGTTGCGGCTGAAACCTCAAAGCTTAATATGGATAGAGTAGAGGTAGACCTTGCAAGGAGTGTTATATTAAATACTACAACACAGATGGAATACAGCTTTGACTCAATTATATGGAAGCCATGTACAGCAACAAAAACTAGTATCACATATGATGATAATGCCCAGATGATTGCAGTTTATATGAGAGAAGCTGCAAATACATCAAATATGAGAACGCCTATTATATTGACAAGAGCAGATGACAGCATTATTGATACTTCATTGATAGACTACGATATTGCAGCTGGGAAGATTATTAATAATTCAACTGTGAACTTGCAGTATAGAATTAATGGCGGTACATGGAAGAATCTTAATGCTTCTTCAACTGTAGTGAATGTAGTATTTGAACAGGGAGATTTTGATGTAAGAATTGCGGCTACTTCACCTACTGCTACTACTGATTCAGAACTGCCATCAGCTCCAAAGACAGTTGTTAACATACCAGTGCCAATGCCAGCACCAGGACTTGTATATAATGATACTACTAATAAAATCAGTGGTTTGCTAAGCACTCACGAATACAGTATAAATGGTGGCTCGTGGACAAATGGTCTTGTGGAGGGTAATTTTGCAGGAACTAAAAAGGTTCTGATTAGAGAGAAAGCCACAAAGCTAAAGCTTGCAAGTACAACACAGGTAATTCAGTTTACAGCATGTGCACTAACGGTTGTTGCTTCACCTGCAGCTGCTGATGAAACAATTAACAAGAACTTTGTAACAATAGCCTTTGAGGAAAATACAAATAAACCTGCATTGTCAGTTGATTATTTGAAGAATAATTTCCAGGTGGGAACATGGGATGCTAGTGGCATCAGGCTTACAACAAGCGATTGGGGTACAGATATTGCAGATGTAAGTTGGAACACAGCAGGAAATGTAATTATTGTTACTTATAACTCAATGACGGATTCAACTGTGAAGATAGGTGATGAAGTGAAACTTTCACCCGCAGCAGGAATACAGAATGCCGCTAATACTTCAGGAAACTATACTTCAGCAGGAAAGTTGACAGGAAGCTTCCATACAGTACCTGTAATAGAAAGCATTAATGCAGTAAATACAAATAATGATATTGGTTTCTCAAATGGCGAGAGATTGGTAATAACCTTTGATCAGCCAACGAATAATCCAGCTATTACTGCAGCTAATATTGCAAACTACTTGATACTTACTGATTCAACTGGAAAGACTGCTAAGCCTTGGGGAACCAATATATTAGTAGAGTGGATTGACTATACGGATTCTGTCAACACTGATGCTGACCCTACGAATGACGTAGCAAGCAACAGAATACTAACTGTAACCTTTAATGATATAACTCAGACAGGACTTGTAGTTGGAGATAAGATTGCCGTAAGTCCTACATGGGGCTTGACTGATGCTGATGGTACTACTGATGTTTGTAATTCCAGTGCAATTATTGGCGGAAGCTTCACATCAGTACCAAAAGTAACAAGTGTTGTTATGGCAAATGGAGGTACTGCAGCTAAAGTTGATGCCGGGGATACAATAAAGATTACCTTTGACCAGGCTACAAACGCTCCTGATATATTGGCAAGTAATCTTATTAAGAACTTTACCCTTGTTGCCTCAGATGGAAAGACAGTTCACAGTTGGGGAGTACAGCCTGCAGCTAATATTACCTGGAGTGCTGACAATAAGACATTAACAATCAAGCTGACCAATATGACGGGTGTTACTGTAAAAACCGGTGATAAGCTTACAATACTGGCGGCAGCAGGTATTAAATCTGCAGATGGTGGTACAGCATCAAGTGAAGCTAGTGGTATTATAATTAGTGGTAGCTATTAAGGAAAGGCTTGTATTGGTTAATGTTAAAAGTAACGAATTTGGAACAGAATAATTGAATAAGTAAAAATAAAAAATGCCTAATTTCACTTTGTGAGGTTAGGCATTTTTTAAAATAGCCTTTCTTTACGTTTTCTTTACAACTTACCCACAACTGTAAGTAAATAGTGCTATAATGACGATATAGAATTAGCATAAAAATCATTTATTTGATATTTTATATGCTAAGGTTTTTAACAACAAATTGACTTTAGTAATTATACTTTCGGGGGTATTTTATGAAGACTAAATTAAGACTAATATCTGCAATTTTAATTTTAAGTATGATTTTCCCAATTTGTACGGGAATAATTCAGCCAGTATTTGCAGCTGATGTTGCAATAAAGGTTTACATAGATAGCTATAGCAAGAGTACAGGGGTTGTAAATATTCATTGGGATGCAGTGCAAAATGTGACTAGCGGTACTATTGAATATCATGTGCCAAGTGCTACGGGTTATGATACTATCTCACTTCCTATTGATGTAACTAAAAATTCGGCTTCAATATCTGGGATGCAAGCCGACATTATTTATGATTTTAATATTACACTGGTTAACAGCAGTGCGCAAAAATTTATTGGAAGGTTGTATTTTTTACCTCAAGTTTCATTTTATGCTGAGCAGGTTGAGCAGCAGTCTGTAACAATACCTGGCGGTGGTGTTGAAACAGGTGACTACCCTTCAATCAAGCTAAAATGGAATATGCCTCGAGTATTTAATAATTCGACGAGAACTATTCAATACGCTAACGAAAGTGCAGTACTTTCACAAATAGATGGAAGTATCAGGTATTTGAATTATAGTATTAACATAACAGGAGAAGCATCACTTGCAAATGTAATTTTGTCCATGGGTGATAACGGTTTATATACCGCTACTGTCTCAGGTGTGACACAAAATACAAATTATTCTGATGTAAAATGGGATAGCTCCACTGGTCAGTGTTCATTTTATTTGTTAGGTGTTAAAGACAAAGCAACCATTATTCCATCAAGAGACAATATTCTTGTTAATGCAATAGATCCGGAAACAGGGTTATCTACATTGCCACAGGCTATAGCTGTAGCTGGTGATAATCAATATGTTTTAGCTCATCAGGAAATACTTCCTGGTACAATTTATAAAATGAGCATGAATACATTATTTGTTGACAGTGACAAGAATTATGTAGGAACTGTTGCAGATGGATTGGCTGAAAATCCTCTTTTAGGTTCCACTGACTATACATATACTCCAATAAGATTTCAATTAACTAAGGATACTTTTGACACTGTGTATGTGCGTATATACCGCATCAATCAGGGTGGTGTTAATATGCCTAAACTATACTATGAGGTTCAGACAAGTAATGTACCATCATCACAGGATACCAGCTGGACTAGAAGGAAAAAGCTGGATGACTCCTATTTTGATGGGGAATATGCGATAACAGGTATTGATGGTATCAATTCCAAAAACACACTTTATTATAGAGTTGTTGTAAAGTCTGACAGTGTTGCAGATAGAATACAATCTTTAAATCTAGCATATAAAATGCAGGATGATACTGCAAGACCTCCTGTACCAAAGAATATAGATGTAATAGGTGTGGATTTGGCTTTGCCAACTGCTGTCAGCGGTATTACTGATAATTCTTCTGATGTTACAATATCATGGGACAAACCAAGCAATTGGGATCAAATAAAGGGAAGTCTTACAAATGATTTATATTTTCACTTCTTGCTAAATATAGATGCGGAGGACCTTAACTTAGAGCCAACACCTTACTTGGAGGCTAATGGAAAAAGTTATGGTATGTTTCCTGTTAAGTATAGACTTGTGAAATATATAAGTGCCAATTCACCTAATATTGATGATTCAGGGGACAAGTTGGTTTACAAATTTAAGGGCTTTGATCTTTTTAGAGGAGAAGATGAGAATGGTAATGCATTGACTCTTCCTAATGTTGAAAGCTATCCTACATATTTTCTACCAAACAAAACATATTATTTGCAAATGTATACAACAAAGGCTGCTAATAGAGGAGCAACCTATGATAGCACTATAATGTCTGAGAAGTCTCTAGTAACCAGCTTTACAACACTTACAACATCAGGTAGGGATGTTCCCATTCCAAGCAATCTTGAATGGGTTAATACTACTGTGAAACCTAGCAGTGCAGCAGATCCGGCAGAAGCAACTGTACAAATTAGGTTCAATGACTTGGATATAGATTGGAGTAATTATACTACTAAGCACAGTGATAATGACGAAGTTATTTATGACTTGTACATGAGTAACAGAACAGATCCAAGTTCATTCAAATTGATTGGAACAACTGATATGACAAGTATTTTAGAGGATGTCGCCTTTACAAAACAAAAATTAGGCAGCATAACTTGGGTATATGCTACTATCAATAAGTTTACTGCAAGTAATAGTGTTGCTTCCTTTGGTTATTCATTGACACCTAATACTACATATTATTTTATGGTAAAAGTAAGGCTCAAGATGGTAAATGAGCAGGAGGAGAGACAGTCAATACAAACAGTCTTGCTGCCTGTTACTACTCCTAGAGCTGGAGAACTTGAACCAGATAAAACTGCAGAAAGACCTTTAGCGCCAACAGATTTTTCTATTGCAACAGATATTGATGGCAATCCAATGATTACTGGACAAACTGTTACATTTGAGTGGACTGTTAATGAGAATGAGGCGCAATACAATCTTATAGCAACTACGAATAAGGTTGAGGCTGATACCTCAGACACTGATAGCAGTATTTTACTTGATTCCATTTATCAAAGCTTTATTAGTTCATTTGGAAATAAGGATAATAATATAGATAATAATGAAACAAAATTAACATTAAATCCTAATGTTAATCCGTTGCCAACAAATTTTGAATACAACAGTGTGACAAAAAAATGCAGGTACACAATAGATACTTGGTTATATCCGAACAAAATATACTATTTTACTCTTAGAGCTAAAATTGTAAATGCTTCAGGTACAAAAAATAGTGTATGGGTATCAATTCCGGTAACTACATCACTAATTGAAAGCCCTTCAAATCTGCAGGTGGTAAACGACTGTGAATTGGCTTTCTATTGGTTTGATACTACTCCTGGCATGACAACGGACAATTATTCCATACTACTGAAGAAATCCAATGAAAGCAACTATACTACACTTCCTAAAGCAGACTATAAAATAGTGAAGGACGAAAGTGTGTATTATGGGAGATTGTTTGAGCTTAAGGCAGATACAACCTATGATATAAAGGTTGTAAGAATGACTAACAATGAAAATATTAGTAATCTCAGACTAAAAACAAGAAATGATTATTATGAAATTGATTTAAAATGGCAAGGAAATGCAATAGACGCATACTCTGGATATGAGATTGCGGTTAAAACTGCTGATGACAGCAATTATGCTGTATTGGATAACGATGTTGACTTAGAGAAGTATGTTGATATATCAACCCATACTTATCCATATTATATTGAAAAGCAAAACAACCAATTAAACACTAACTACTATACATATAATGCCAGAATAAAACTAGTTCCCACTATATTACCTGATGGGTCTGTGGAGCATTTACCTTTGAAGCCTAATACAAAGTATTTTATTAAGGTTAGAGCAGTGAAAACTGATTCCTCCAACTTAACGGCAGTTACACCTTCGAAATATGTGGGACCTGTAGAGACTAGAACAGAGTTTAATCAAGATGACTATGACGAGGAAGACAAAAATACAAATATAACAGCGAAATTTCTTGATTTGATTGAAAAGCTTGAACAGGAGTCGTATTGGGAAATTGGTTCAGGTAATGGGGTAATAAATAAAATATATGTAAGAGATGATAAAATCAAGGACTTACTTGAACAGGCTGGTAGATTTACGTATACGATAGATATATCAAATAGTCCAAATTATGTTTATAAAGATGAGATTTACCTGGCAAAGGATATATTAGAAGCTATAAAAATTAATGATAAGAGTTTAATAATAAAATCTAAGGATGTTGAATATACAATACGTCCAAATACATTTGATATAGATAATATGAAGGAGTTTAAGAATGCACTTGAAGATGATGATGCTGAAGATGTTTTTTTGAAATTAAACAATACGCAGAGTTCAAGTGCGCAGCCAAGTATACCTACAAATACAACAATTGTATCAAAAATGAATGTGTTATCAGCTCAAGCAGTTGCAAGTACAAAGACTAATGATGCTATTAATGAGCTTATTAAGAATGAGCTATATAACGAAAAGACAGGACTTATTCAGAAAAAGGTAGCAGTAATAAAAAATCCAAATAACCCAAAGACACAGGGTAAAGTTAAAGAAGCAGAAATTATTGAATATTTGAATAAACTTTATGATGAGCTTAAGAATGAGCTGTCATACTATTTAGAGGATACACTAGAAGGTATAGCTTATAAAGAGGGCGTTTTAACTGATAGCTACAATGTATCAAAATTTAGTTCTCCTTTGGGTGTAAAGATGTCTTATAAGGCAGATACAATTGTAAATCCATTTGTAGTGTATGGAAATGCTGCCAATTGGCAAAAGCTGACTCAGAATATAAAACATGATAACGGGTACTTGAGCTACTTCGTAACTAGTCCAGGGAAATATGTAGTTCTTTCTTTAAAGGATGTTTCAGCTACTGTTTCAGATGATAGTGCTGCAAAACCTTATATAGCAAAGCTTGCAGCAAATTATGATTTGGCTGCTGTGTTCCCAGGAATAGATACTTCCTTTAATTCAGAACTAAATATAACTGTTAAAGAGAGTATTATGTTGTATGAATTAATCTTAGAAACAACAATTGATAAACAAACTGATATTAAGACTAAAGCAAAAACATATGGAATTGATAAAATGATAAACATTACAAATGTTAATAGAAATATTACAAGGCAAGAAGCTGCTGCCATTATAATAAAGCTGTATTGTCAAAGAACAGGTGCGGATTACAATAAGTTAAAAGCATCTTATAATAAGACAATTAAGGATGACAAAGAAATAACTAAGAAGTATGCAATGCCAGTGTATTTGAGTTTGAAAATGGGAATAATGACTCTCGACTCTAGCAGCAAATTTTATCCAACACAAGAGATTAACAGAGCACAATTTGCAACAGTGCTTCAGAAGATGTTGGATTTATAACGAGGCAAGAAAATGTCCCAAACATATAAGTGGTGGATACTGCTTGGATTTTAGAAGTGGGAGTATATCTAGACTCGTTGAAATACCGCTGATGTAATGAAATTTTTCTACAATCGAAAAATTTCATTACTAAAACGCAATCTACTTTAAGGAGAGTATGTAGAATGAAAACAAACAGAATACTAGCAACAATAATGTTAGTAATATTTTTTATAACAACATATGGTACCAATTTAGCTTTAGGGGCTGAGCTTCCAGATCAACCTGCCCCAAGTGGACTAGCTATTACTGCCTTGTATCCAAATGTTGAAAAGCCTATTGGCTATAGTTCTTCTGATGGAGGGGCATCAGGCTTTTATGCTGATATTGGTTGGGCAGGTGTTAATAATCCCCAAGGAATAACTGTTACAGGAAAGTATGTAAACATATATTTGCAGGAGTCCCCAAAGGGGTATAGGTCTGCCAAGCCAATATTTCTAAAAGAAAAGGACGTACCTGCAGGCACAACTCCATTAAGAATGAGAAACTTAAATTCAGGTACAGTGTATACAGCAAATGCAAAAGCATATTATACATATACAGATACACTTACCGAAAATACAATGAAGTCTTCTGAGTCGGCTAGCTCAAATACTGTTAAATTTCTTACTGATATTAACGTACAAACAGAAACTACAGGTACTAATAAATTCAAAATAACATGGGATGATGTTTGGAATGATGGTAAGAGAATAAATTATAAGCTGTATGTATCAGAAAATGCGGATTTTACAAATACTTTGCCAATACATATAACTAAGAATGAAATTGGATTAAATGGACCAGTTTTTATAAATGAGGCAGAAGGAAAACTAACATATGAACATAAAGTAAATGATGCAGGAAGAGTTTATTACGTAAAAATAGTACCAGATCTTACTGATCCGGAAATCATAAGAACACAAGAGCCTACAACTATTTTAGTTAGTACATATATTTTAGCAAAAACAACAAAAATGGCCGTAACTGACGCAGGAATCATATGGAAGCTAGATTGGAGCCCTGTTGTTACAGGTATTTCTTCTTCAGATATAAAGGTTTCCTATCAGATTGACAAATATATAGGAAATATTCCTATTCCTATGCTTATTGAAGAAAGTACATCAACCTTCATTACTGTGCCGTTAGGTGAAGAAGTAAGCTATTACTTAATAAGGGCAACTGTAACTAAAGATGGGCACAATTTATATCCTGACAGTGTTAGCATTGTATCTGATAAAATAACTCTACAGGATGAAAAGGTGTCATCAACACCGGCTATGCCTGAGATTGTACCTCAATTTGTGGATTCGGCAGGGAATGTAATAATTACATATGCGGACATCCTCAATGTGGATAATACTGTTAAAACAAAAGGCGAGCTTGGCACAAATACTGCTACAGTGCTATGGAGAGTACCTAAAAAAGCAGATGGAACTATTGATAAGGATGTTTTGTATGATATTTGGTTAATAGAAGACCCTAACACAATAGATGAACCGAAAACAGATACACTTATTCAGTCCTCCTTTGCCCCAGGAGAAACAAATTATGTAATAGATGCTGCTGATAATAATAAAGTTATTGGTTATAAGTATAAGCTTGAAGGGCTGACTGCAAACCATACTTACTATTTCAAAATAGTGGCAAAGAAATATTTTGCTGAAAAGATTGATGACGTTATTCAGAATGTAGAACATGCATCGGCTCCGGCATTGAAAGTTATTATTACTTTGTCAGGTGGAGCAATTGACACTCCACTAATTCCATCAAATCCTCCTCTTCAGATAAGGAAGAAAACTGATGGAGTTAGCAATATGATTACAGACAAGAGTGTAACAATTCAATTAAAAAACAGATGGTATGAGATATTTGATGCAGATAAAGGGGAGTGGTCATACGATGATCAAAGGTCAAGAGCAGATAAGACATCATTAAATGATACCCCTCCATATAATCCAGTAACCACACCTCCTGATGATATAACATACAGAAAGGTAACTTATGGTGAAGGAGTTACATTATCTGTAGGCTATCAGGAATACTATGAGGGTATAGATATTACAACAATAGACAGCTATGCGCTTGAAGGTATTTCTACTGCTGCAAATGATGAGAGGGAGGATGCGACCTTAAATGCTCCTGATAATATTCCTTCTGGTACCGTTGCACCAATATATTCTAAGCACAACATAGTAATACCTGTAAACGAATTAAAGCCAAATACAACATATATACTTTGGGTAAGAGCTGTAAGAGATGGAGAGCCAGATTTAGTTTCAGGAACTTCAAATCCTATAATATTTACTACCTTACCATCACCTACACAGATAGTTGAGAAGCCAATAGTACCTAGCTTTAACTATACATATGCTTCTGACACCTATATAGATTTGGGTTGGGATTTAGTGGATGGAAATACTTATTACATTAAATACGGAACAGTTGATAATCCTGAAAAAGCTGGTTCTACAATTACAGTTACTACAGCTCAAATTAAAAGTTCTGGTGTGGATTATATAAGAATTCCTGGACTGAAGCCCAATACACAGTATTATTTCTGGATTCAGGCAGAAGCCTTTAGCCAAGACTTGACACAAAGCAAGAAATCAGAGTGGAGTGATTCGCTTCTGGTGGAAACCTTGGATGAAGTCCCTCCTACAACACCAAGAGGCTTTGGAACAAAAGATAAAACTAAAAATAGTATTACCTTTGAGTGGATACAAGAGGATAATCTTGAGTATATTCTAGAAGTTGCCAGTGGGGTAGACTACAAGGATGTTAAACAGTACAAGGCTGGAGCTGTAGCTGAGTACAAAGTAGATGGGCTTAAATCCAATTTCAGATATTTTGCAAGATTGTATGCATATGACCCAGCTAAAGACTTAACATCTCAACCAACTCAGAGTATAAGTGTTAGGACGCTGAGAAGCAGTGATGATTATGATTCTGACCAGGATGTAGATAATGTTATAGGTGGCGAATTTATTGATAAATCACCAAAAGTTGTTGGCGGGACATGGACTGTAAAGATAGTAGGTGTTAATGCAGACAGACTCATTCAGGTTATGAATACTGACAATAAGTTGGATTATATTGTAGATGTATCTGAACCGCCTTCAAAGGCAGATTATATTGCTATATATGTATCCAAAAAGGTATTTGATAAGCTTGAACAGTTAAAGGAGAATATTTCATTTAAAACATCAACGGTAACCTATGACTTAAAAGCAGGGATACTGGCAAATGTTGTAACTGAGAATACGCTGTCAGAGCAGGTTTACATGTTCAATATAACACTATCGCCAATTAAGCCTACAGCGAAAGCAAATGATTTGCTTCTCAGAAAGCAATTAGCTGAAATAGAGGTAACACTTGATACTGGCAAAGGTATCATTGAAATACCGGAGTTTAACACACCGCTAGTGGTGAATTATCCATACACTATTATGAATGACTATGTAGAAGGAAAGACAGCAGGATATGTGTTTAATCCAAAGATACAGAATTGGGAAAAACAGACTTCCTGGAATAAATATGATGCTGACAATCAATCTGGAGTTATTAGCTTCAACTCCCAAACAACAGGAATATTTGCAGTAGCTGATAAGACCACTAGTATTTTTGATGACATTTATGGACATAAATATGAAACTTCTATAATAAATGTAGCTTACCTTCACAAGCTGAAAAGTGTTTCTAGCAGAATGTTTGGACCTGATGAAAACGCAACCTTGGGTGATGCAGTAAAACTGATTTTTGACACACTGGAATATCAGTATGGCAGTGAATATATGGAATCAGCTACCAAGGCTGGGTTTATAAAAGGAGGTAAATATTCTGGAACGGTAGTCACAAGACAAGAGGCGGCAACCATGGTAACTGTTCTCTATGAAATAAAGACTGGTGAAAAGGTGCGAGCAGAAGACGATATAACTTCAAGCTATAGTGACTACAACAAAATTGACAAGGATTTACTAGGTAAGGTTACTTTTGCAGTTGAAAACGGCTTTTTACCAAACACTTCCTCGAGTAAGCTAGATCCGACAGGTGCAGTAACAAGAGGAGAACTCATGTATATGATAGAAAAAGCATTGGCTCTTGCTGGTGAGATTGAGTAGAACATACAAGAATAAATAATTTATGTTTTGAAGCAAGAATCAATACGTTGAGTTTTAAGGCATAAAATACGAGATAAAATAAGGTGCTTATGCAAAACAAGAAATAATATATATTAACAGTAACTGCTTAAATAGTACTCCCGTGAAATATATAACTATGGCTTGCTCCCGAAATTGACGCTGAAATAGTTGAGGTGCAGAACAAGCACTTCCGCCGACCGTATTACACTCGACATCCTGTCTCGGGTCAATACTTGTTCTTCACCTACTATTTCTAGCATCAATTTCTAACGGAGCTTCTCCATTTATATATATTGCACTCGCGTACTATTTCTTGCAATAAGACATCGGTATACAGAAAATGTTGCTTTGCAAAAGCCACTTTTATCAAAATGGAGGAACAAATGAAAAAACATTCAAAAAAATACATTGCGATTTTAATAATATCACTGCTGCTTTCAACTTTTTCAAGCCAAGGAGTTTTGGCGAATGGTGTAAGAGTAACAACTGAACATAGAAACGCTAAATACAAAATTACTCTCACCAGCCAAGAAGAGGGCAAAGGAGTTAAAATAATTGCATATAGTCCTTCTAATGGCAGAGCTATAAATGTTACATATGCTTTTGACAGCAAAGCAGCAGCTTCGGCTTCAGTTGAGCTTAGCGAAGCAATGGTTATTGCTCCCTTTAGAGTTATAACTACAAATACTGATGATTTAAACTTTAGACCTTTCAAGGATATAATAAATACAGAGGCTGACAGCTATATACGTCATCTTCATGATATAGGGGTAACTAATGGATTCTCAGATGGAACCTTCAAACCGCAAAATACTTTAACAAGGGCGGAAGCAGCGGTAATGCTAGCGACAGCTTTAAATTTAAAATTGGATAACAATGCAGATTTAAGCAAAAAATTTAAAGATTCTGATAAGCATTGGGCGAAAAAATACATAGCTGCTGTAAGCGAGAAGGGAATAATGGGTGGATTTGATGACAAAACCTTTAGACCAAATAATAAAATAACAGTTGCAGAGGTTTGCACAATTATAAGTAAGTCATTTGAATTCAAAACTACATCAAAGGGTGTATACACAAAGCTCAAGAAAAATCAGTGGTACTCAGCATATGTTCAAAATATATTTAATTTACAGATTTTAACTCCTGAAGATAGTATTTATAAGACCTTTAATGAGACTAGCAATATTTCAAGAGGTAATTTTGCTATAATGCTTAGTAGGGCACTTTCAACATACTGAAAATTATGCTCAAAACCACTTTCTCAATGGAAAGTTTATCAATAGTCTCCACAACATAAATTGTATACTGAGAAATTTAAAATATTAAAAATATAAATAATTCAACTTTCAATTAATAAGGTTAAACACATACAAATTAACTGGAAAAGATAAAAAATAACAAAAAAGCAACTTCAGCTTATCTGAGGTTGTTTTTTTTGTAAAAAATCATTCGAATTTCCAGTTAAAGATTGAGTAATTTAGGTGATTATATTATCAATTTTTGGATTTTTTAGCTTGTTATCATGATATAAAGCTATAAAGCTACTTTATTAACTTTTTTTATCAATTTTATCATGTATACTACTTTTTTATTAAGGCAATAATCATAGTATCAGCTTGAAAAAAACAAAATTTGTGATATACCCAAATTTATAAGCAAATTTGGCGTGGAGGTAAGAATGAAAAAATTAAATTTTATTATTATTATTGCAGTTATACTTGTTGCTTCTATTGTTGGAACCACATACTACATACGAATACAAAATAAAACAAACGAGCAGGATGTATCAATTGTTGATGTATTTAATTCATCAGGTGCAAAGATGATTGTAAATGAGATGTATCTTTTTGCTAGAGCAACTGACGATTATAAAGATATAAATGCTTTATCAGAAGTATGCGAAGAAGTATTTAATGCCATAGAAATTAAGAACTTTTCAAGGGATTCAACTAGTACAGACAATTTGTTGAAAAAAGAGATATTAGGCTCTACTAAAGATGGGATAAAAGTATCAGCAATGGCAAGTATTGTAGGGAATAAATCCGGTATGGGAGATAAATATATAACTATAGATGCAACTGGCGCAGAGAATGGAAATGCTTTATTTATTAGAGAAAAAGTAGAAGAGATATTTAATAAGCATGGGTTAGAGGTAATAGTAAATTCATGTATAACCGGAACTTATGATGGGAATGTTGAAGATACCCAGTTAGAAAAGATTTGTAGAAATATATTAAATGAAAGTGAAGCAAGGAAAGTAGATAGTAAGAGATTTGAAAATGTAATTAGTGTTTCGGCTTTTTCACCTATGATTAAAGATAAGTTAATTGTAAATGGGAAAGATGTAAACTTGAGTATAGCTATCAGATACAACAAACAGGAAGATAAAACCTATTTGTGGGTGGCTACGCCTATAGTGAATACTGAGTATTAAAGCTATAAAAATCTAAAAAGAAGGGAAGAGCTCATTTGGCTAAATATATTATCAGCGAAGGTGTGCCTTTAAAAGGTAGAATCAAAGTAGATGGTGCAAAAAATTCAGTTCTTCCAATAATAGCGGCATCTCTGTTAGGCGAATCAAAAAGTATTATTGAAGAGGTGCCGGATTTGAATGATGTAAAAATAATGTGTGATTTATTAAAATCACTTGGAGCGGTGGTTGAGCCTCAGGATAATAAATCATCTATTTCCTTCTATCTTAGAGATATAACTAATTCAACAGCACCATATGAACTTGTTAATAAGTTAAGAGCTTCATTTCTTGTAATGGGTCCCATGTTAGCAAAAACGGGCTTTGTTAGAGTTGCTTTGCCAGGAGGATGTGCAATAGGCTCAAGGCCGGTTGACTTACATTTAAAAGGCTTTACAGCACTTGGAGCAGAAATAACACAAGGACATGGATATGTGGAGGCTAGGCGGACAAAGAAGCTTGTTGGAAATAAAATTTATTTAGACTTTCCTAGTGTTGGGGCTACTGAAAATATTATGATGGCTGCTGTTTTGGCTGATGGGCAGACTAGCATTGAGAATGCAGCTATAGAGCCCGAAATTGTTGATTTAGCAAGCTATTTAAATGAGATGGGAGCATGTGTTAGAGGAGCAGGCACAGATACAATTCGGATTGAGGGTGTTGAAAAATTATGTGGTTGCACACATACGGTAATTCCTGATAGGATAGAAGCGGGAACATATATGGCTGCGGCGGCTATTACACATGGAAATGTAACAATTGAAAATGTTGTACCTGACCATTTGAAGCCTATAATTGCTAAACTCAAAGAAATAGGTGCTGAGATTGAGGAGGACACATCATCTGTAACTGTAAAAAGTAATTGTGACTTAAGACCAATAGACCTTAAAACACTTCCATACCCAGGGTTTCCAACAGATATGCAAGCGCAAATGACAGCATTACTTAGTTGTACCGTAGGCACTAGTATCGTAACAGAAACAATTTTTGAAAATAGATTTATGCACGTTAGTGAACTAAAAAGGATGGGTGCTAATATAAAGATTGATGGCAGAACGGCAGTAATTGAAGGTAAAAAATCTTTGACAGGAGCTAGTGTAAAAGCAACAGATCTACGTGCAGGAGCAGCACTTATTCTGGCTGGATTAGCTGCTGAAGGTGCAACAGAGATTAGCGAAATTCAACATATTGACAGAGGTTATTGTGCGCTAGATATGAAACTTAAATCTTTAGGAGCTAAAATTGAAAGAATAGAAGAAAATTAATACAATAGATAAATGAAACAGACAGTATTAACTCATAAAAAAACTCCCTAATGAATATACATTAAAACAGATATTTGTTAGGGGGTTTTTTTGTAATATTCAAATTTGAAGTTTGATTTATTAACTAATTTTGCACCAATAGAGCCTCCAATACTTTTAATTTTTAACCGTGAAAGTTGAGTTAATGATATTTTGCTATTCTATATTCCACAAAAGAATTTTCATAAAATATAAATAAAAAATTAATTATGAAATATAAACTCCCGACAATGTTAGTAGCTGTTGTGAAGCTAATTCTCTGATGACCATTGAAACAGAAAAGCAGTCTGAAAAGTTTCAGTAGAATAACAAAAGGGAGGCAGGAATGAAGAAGGTTATCGGCTATGTTATTTTGATGCTTATAATTGTTGTAGTTATACCATTAACCATAGTACATAATATCGATGTGGTAACAGCGCCAGAAAAAGCTATAATTGAAAAGGAAGGCATTACAATTAATGTATACATGAATGATCAGAAGAAGGTAGTTGTAATGAATTTAGAGGAGTATTTGATAGGAGTATTGGCAGCCGAAATGCCGGCATCATTTGAAACAGAAGCTTTAAAGGCACAAGCAATTGCAGCTAGAACTTACGCTTTAGGACGAGCAACAAAACTTTATGGTTCAAATTCAGATAAAGCCCATAGTGGAGCCGATGTGTGTATCGACCCCGGACATTGTCAAGCATGGATTAGTAAAAACACTGCAATGAATAGGTGGGGATTCCTTTCTTCCTTTAGATATTGGAACAAAATTTGTAAGGCTGTAAGTGATACCTCGGGAC